>JAZUAZ010000231.1:0-13317 GCA_045638245.1 Acutalibacteraceae bacterium
ATATCTTTAAAGGGTGCAATAAT
Source organism: Acutalibacteraceae bacterium (assembly GCA_045638245.1). Classification (GTDB taxonomy): domain Bacteria; phylum Bacillota; class Clostridia; order Oscillospirales; family Acutalibacteraceae; genus UBA6857. The sequence continues at coordinate 24 of JAZUAZ010000231.1, forward strand.
ACGGTCGATTACCTCACGGTACTTTTCTGAGTGATAGAAAAGCTGGAACTCTTCAACGCTTACTTTGTTTTTTCTGACAAAGCGTAACAGGTTGTGTGAAATTCTGAGATTTGTTGCGTCATCTCCGAGCACGTGCTTTACGCCGAAGTAGAGGATAATTCCGTTGACATAGAAGTCACGGTTCATATGAACTGCCGTAAGAATAAGGTGCCTTTTCAGCTTTTTCAGAATGGCACAGGCGGTATCCTTGCTGATATAAGCACTTGAAAGCTCTTTGTTTTCTTTAAGGTCAACAACGAGAGAGCCGTTAGAAGAAATAACGTAGCGGTAAAAGTTTTCGTTTTTTATTTTAACAGGAAGGCAATTGATGTTTCTTCCCGTTGTGGGGACCACAATAATGCCGTTTTCAGCTGCCTTTTTCAGTGCGTTCAAGGTTTTGTCACTCATTTTGCCTTGAGAGTCAAGGCAGGTGCCGTCCATATCAACGGCAAGAAGCTTTATCATAAATATATTCACCTCGCAGACATTTCATCCATTATACCCTAATAAATGACATTTTGCAACATAAAACCGGTCAATAGAGCCCTGTATATTTTTCAAAATATGAAACAAAAATCAGAATTTTGACGAATTCCAAATTACTGTAATATTTTTTCATAAAAGTGGTGACAAACAAAAAATAGTATGATAATATATTACATAGTTTTCGAAAGATCGGAGAACGTAAGATGAAAGAATACATAAAACGCCTTACGGCAAAGCCTTCTGCGGTTTCAATTGCCTTGTGGTGGATATTGAGAATAATAACTGCGGTTTTCTTTGTTAAAAGTATAGTTGAGGGCGCGGATATTTCTGTGCCTGTTCAGCTCGGACTCAGCTTTGCCGCTATGTTCGGCTGGGAATTGTGTATGGCGATGCCTGAAAAGAGCTTTATGAGACTTGTTTCTCCCGTATATCAGAACATTTCTGCTCTTCTTCTTTGCATTACTGCCGTAGGCGGTAAATATTTCGGAATTTATTCCACGGTACCCTATATTGAAATGGTGCTTCAGTTTGTTTTCGGCGGATTTATGGTATTTGTGGGCTACGAAATTGCCTGCACTCTTTCAATCAGGGATAAATACAGCTGCACAAAGGCTATGCACTTCTGGGTTGCCTTCGGTATTGCATTTATAGCTATGAATCTTCTTGAGCTTTTTGAGTTTACCTTTGACCAGCTTTTAGGTCTCTTCACCGGTACACCGGGCAATTCTCAGAACTGGTCGGCTGTTCTTGCTGAGGGTACGGTAAGAGAAAATCCGTTCATGCCTGCCGTTGATGCGGGAAGATGGCCGATAATGGACCTTATGGCTGACATCATCCTCGGTACGGTAAGTGCATTTATTGCTCTTCTTGTAATAAATCTGTGGCCCTACCGTCTCAGAGGCAAGTTTAAATACGATATGGATTTCGGCGACGAGGATGCGGCGAAAAAACAGTTTGAAACAGTGAACGGAGAGGGAAAATGAAAGAGGCATTCAGAGGTTATGTTTCGCGCTTAAAAAATAACTGCTCTGCCAAGACCTACGCCTTATGGTGGGTTTTCAGACTGGGAATGATAGCTATGGCAATTTATTCCCTTTTTGATCAGAAGAATGCAGGCGAAACTATTACGGTTGAGATTCTTATGAATATGGCTTGTATGTTCATATGGGAAATCTGTATGGCTATGCCTAAGAAAAATGTTTTCAGATATGTTCAGCCGTTTTTACAGACGCTTATTACAATTTATGTTTTCATAGCGGTTGTTGCGGGTTATCTGCTTGATTTCTATTACAGAGTACGCTTATGGGACTCCTTCCTTCACTTTATCTGTGCGGTGGTTGCAGTGTTCTTCGGATATGAAATCACCTGTGCTCTTTTTAAAATGGAAAAGCGTACGGCTTCAAAAACAATGACCATCATCGCATCCGTAGGCTTCTGCGTTATGTGTACCACCTTCTGGGAGATATTTGAGTTCAGCTGCGACCAGATTGTAGGTATGATGAGCGGAACGCCCAATGACGTTCAGCATTGGTCTTACGAGCTTGCGGTGCTGAATAATTCACCTAAGATAAAGACCTTGTTCGAGCCTTACGATCCGGGCAGATGGCCGATAATGGACACAATGGGAGATATCGTTCTTAACACAGCTGGTGCGGCTCTCGGTACGGTTCTGCTTGCAATTTATCCCTACAGGCACAAGGGCAAGTATAAATTTAATTTTAATTTTGAATAAAATTACAAATAAAACCGCCTTGGATTTTTAAAATCCAGGGCGATTTTTGCTATGATTACGGTTGTATTTTTAATCTGAACACTCCTTATCTGTTTCCTTCACCCATCAGCTTCTCCAATATCTCTTTATCGGCAGGGCAGAACTCATACTGAGGTATCTCTGCGGGGGTAATCCATCTTATATCGTTGTGCTCAAGCATTTTTACTGTACCCTCAGCTATGCTTGCATTAAAAAGCGTAAGGTGTACGCTTATATCGGGGTATTCGTGGTCTACCTCGTAGAAAATATCGGCAGGTGCAACGGTTACGTCAAGCTCCTCTTTGCATTCGCGAATGAGAGCCTCCTGAAGTGTTTCACCTTTTTCTGCTTTGCCTCCTACAAATTCCCACTGGAGAGCACGTGTTTTGTGCTTCGGGCGCTGGCATATCATAAATCTGTTTTCATTGTCCCATATAAGAGCTGCAACAACCTGTGTTATCATATAAGTACTCCTCTTTCTTTTTTTACAGCTTCATTTTATCATAATACAGAGTTGAAAACAAGCAGATTATATGTTAAAATCGGAAAAAAGGAGGCGGTAATTATGGAGAAATTCAGGTGGGCGTACATAGGAAGCGGCGGTATTGCACATTCAACCGCAAGAGAAATCACAAAAGGCAACCACGAAATAGTGTCTGTATATTCGAGAAACAAGCAAAAGGCAGAAGCTTTCGCAGAAAAGTACGGTGCAAAGGCTTACGACAGCTTTGAAGAAGCAGTCTGCAGAGATGATGTTGACGGAGTTTATATTGCAACGCCTCACACCTCACATCTTGAATACTCTCTCAGAGCTATGAAGGCGGGCAAGGCAGTGCTTTGTGAAAAGCCTGTGGGTGTATCATACAGTGAGGTTCAGCAGATGACAGATACCTCAAGGCAGACCGAAACATATTTCTGCGAGGCTATGTGGACATGGTTTTCCGATGTGGCACTGACCATTAAAAAGTGGATAAGTGACGGCAGAATAGGCGAGGTTAAGGATGTGGTTATCAACTACTCCTTCCCGGGGATATTTATGCCGAAAACATCAAGAGTACTCACTCCTGAGACGGCGGGCGGAGCTTTACTTGATGTGGGTATTTATCCCATAACCTATTGCTACAACCTTTTCGGCGTGCCCGAGAAAATCGAATGTAAGGGGAGTGTCAGAAAGGGCATTGATGTAGGCGAGAGGATAATTCTTCATTACAAGGGCTTTAAGTGCAGACTCAATGTTTCTCTTTTGTATGTAAAAGAAAACTGCAGGATAAAAGGCAGTAAGGGAAAAATTACATTACCTGTATTTTTTCATATGGCATCAAGAGCTCTGCTTGTCTGTGACGGCAAAAAGGAGATATATAAAGGTAAAACCGATTATATAACTCAATTTGATGCGGTGGCAAAGGAAATAAGAGAGGGTAAAAAGGAATCTGACATTATTCCCTTCAGGGCAACGGGGGAATGTATGAAAATAATGGACGAGTGCCGTAAGCAGATGGGTCTTGTTTATCCCTTTGAAAAATAAATAATAAGCATAACAGCTCCTTTCTGAGAATATAAATCAAGTGAAGATTTACAAAAAGGAGTTGTTTTTATTGGGCTCAGAAATTAAAAAAGAAACACTTTCCTTCTGTGAGGAAAGAGAAAAGCTCAAAGGAGAAAAGTCTGTAGATGCGGAGCTGACTCTGCCTGATTACTGCGGTGACGTGAAACGTATTCTCAAATGTATTCTTACACCGCAGGTGCACTCGGTCAATGCTTCGGGTGACAAAATAAACATAAGAGGAACCGCTCTTATACGGGTGATATATGCAGATGAGAAGGAAAATATTGATTGCTGTGAGAAAAGCACGGATTTTTCTATGTCGCTTCAGTCTTCTCATACAGAAGGCAGAGTAACGGTTGTTGCGGAGGCTCTGTCTGAATACGTTAACTGTAGGGCGGTAAGCCGCAGAAAGGTAAGCGTCAACGGCAGTGTGGCGGTTATATGCAGGGTGTTTGCCGGAAGCTTTACGGAAATACCCTGCTGTGCACCCGACGGAGTGGAAATCTGTAAAAACAAAAGAAATCAGAGCCTGACTGTATGTGTGGGTGAAAAAAGCTTTGAAATGAGTGAAACGGTTGCTCTTACCAAGGATGTTCCTTCGGTAGGAAAAATCCTTTTAAGTGATGCGTGGATAGAAACCGAAAGCCTGAAGGCGGTACAGGATAAGCTTCTTGTAAAGGGTGAGCTTTGCGTAAAAACCGTATATCTTGCCGAGGGAGAGGTGAATAAAATCTGCAGTCACCTTCACAAGATGCCCTTGAGTCAGATAATAGATGTTGACGGTATAGATGAAAGCTGTGAGGTATCTGTGCAATGCAGAATAGGTCAGCTTACCGTGACAGGTAAATCAGATTCTTCCCACAGCGGACGCCTTATAGATATATCCGCAAGGATAAATTGCTTCATAAGTGCAGAAAAGTCCACTGAGTATGAATATATCAGTGATTGCTACTGTACCCGTGGCAGACATACGGCAGAATACGCCGTAAGACAGGTGAGTGTACCGGTGTATTTACAGTCACGTGTCCTTAAGCTTAAAAAGAGTATACAGCTGCCGACTGCGGGCGAGGTATGCTGCGGATGGGTGAGTGAATGCAGTACCGAGGCGAGAGTCAGCGGAAATACGGTTCACGGAGTAATAAATGTTACCGCCTGCTTTCTGTGCATGGATGATAACGGAGCTCCTTTGTTCTGCGAAAGGGAGATTGAATTTGAAAGTGATACCCAGCTTGACCGGGAGTGCACTTCACCCGATTGCAGTCTTAGGGTAAATATAAGAGACGTGAGTGTTATCGGACACAAGGACGGAGAGGTTGACTTTACTGCAGAGGCCGAGGTAACTATGCGGGTTTACGATTGCTGCAGCGACAGATATGTATGCGATATAAAGGAAACTGATGCTGAGTGTAAAAAAAGCCCCGCACTTACGGTGTATTACTGTGAGGGCGGAGAAAAAATATGGGATATAGCCAAAAAGCACTCCACAACCGTTGCTCTGATAAAAAGCGAAAACGGAATTGACGGAGATACGGTAGCAAAAAAGAGAATGCTTCTTATACCCTGCGTATAAAAAAATCTGTCGGGGATAACTCCGACAGATTTTCAATTAAAGGTATTTTATGTTTTATTATAAGCCGTACTGTGCTATAATGTATCCGATGGTGACAAGCTGAAAAAGAATTATTGCAGGAAGACCGAGCATAAAGCTTTTGTGCCTTGTTTTGTGTCTGATGAGCTTCATTGTGATATATTCAGCTACGGCGCCGCCGAGAACAGCCAGTGAAAAGAGTGTAACCTCGGGAATGCGTCTTTTTTTCTTTTTTGCGAAGGCTTTGTCTGCCGCGGTTATCACAGAGGTGATGAGACTTATGAAAGCAAACCATATAAAAGCATAAATCATTTGCTTTTTACCATAAGTGTAAGGTCTTCCTTTGTGATTGTGACGAAGGTACCTGCATTCTTTTCTTTGAGATAATTTTTATTGAGTGAAAACACTGCGGCACAGGAGGGACATACTGCAATTGCAATATTCTTGTCCTCATTTGAGATTTTTGCCACGTTTGATTTATCCTCAGTTGAGAAAAGACGCATAGCAACGTTTTTTCCGCATTCGGGGCAGTTAACAGGTGAGGATGTGCCCTCGTCGGTGGTTGAGATTTTATTTATAGTCTTGATAGCCATAATATTGCCTCCTTAGGTAAAACAAGGGTAAGGTACGGAGCCTTTCCCGCGTATCAATTATATTTTAAGTTTTTTTCCTTCTCTTGTCAAGAGAAAAAGGAAAGGAGAAGTTATGTCAAAGAAGCTTATTGCCCTGATATTGATTTTTATACTTGCATTTACCGCCTGCTCCGTGTCCGAAAGGGACAAAAAAGAGCGTCCCTATGCAGCGGACGGCACAGAGCAGCCTATTGAAACTGAAACGGAAGATGAATTCAGAGGCGTTTGGATATCCTACATAGAAATAGCCGAAAACTGCGGCTCAGAAGCTGAATTTTCAGCGTTTATGAACGATCGTCTTGAAGATTTCGGGCGTATCGGTATAACCGACGTATTTTTTCACGTACGTCCCTTCGGCGATGCGCTTTATCCGTCTGAGATCTTTCCTTCGAGCGGCACAATCTGTGAAAAGCAGGGAGGTCCCCTTGAATTTGATCCCTTGGGTACGGCACTTGACATATCTTCAGCTTACGGTGTGAGGCTTCACGCCTGGATAAACCCCTACAGAGTCTCAACGGATTCAGATTTATCAAAGCTGAGTGATGATAACAAGGCGAAAATCTGGTATCTTGAGGGCAAAGGAGACGTTTATCTTATAGAGAACAGATATTATTTCAATCCTGCCTCCGAAAGGGTACGTGAGCTTGTGAGTGAGGGTGCCTCAGAGCTTCTGAAAAAATATCCCGCCCTTGCAGGTATACACATTGACGACTATTTTTATCCTGAAAACTGCGGTGATTTCGACAACGCTGAATATGAAGCGTACCTTGAAAGCGGTGCAGATATGACAATTGATATGTGGCGCAGGGAAAACGTGAATCTTCTTGTCAGAGAGCTTTACAGCAAGGTCAAGCTTTTTGGTGAGGATAAGCTTTTCAGTATAAGTCCTACGGGGAAAACGGATACCTGCATAAACAGACTTTATGCAGATGTTGAGCTGTGGGGCTCTGAGGAAGGCTATTGCGATATACTTCTTCCGCAGATATATTTCGGCTTTGAAAATGAAAGTCAGCCCTTTGAAAGCTGCCTTGAGGACTGGGTTTCTCTGTGCACAAATGACCGTGTAAGGCTTGTGCCTGCTCTTGCTCTTTATAAGTGCGGCAAGCAGGATGCCTATGCGGGAGAAAAGGGCAGGGATGAATGGATAAATAATAGTGACGTAATCAAAAGACAGGTTGAGTGTATAAGGGGAAAGGGACTGAAGGGGTTTTCTCTTTACAGCGGCTCATATGTAAATTTTTCTGAAAGTTTTTATAAAAAAGAGCTTGATAATCTTAACAGTGTGTTATAATATACTTCTATAAAATCAAGGAAGATAAAAGTTTATGAAAAAGATAAGAATTGCAGCCATAGCTTTATCGGTCGTAACAGTCATCGGACTGATTGCAGCTATTATTATATTTTATTCGGGAAACAGTGGTGCGCCTACATCAACGGATGTTCCCGATCAGTCTCAGCTGGATGAGCACATCATTCAGACGAGCCGTGAGATTTCACCTGAAAGAACAAACGGAGTGTATATATCCGACGGTACCGACGGAAACTTCACAGAGGGTGACAGTGATTTTCTCAGAAGCCTTGCAGTGCTGGAGCAGTCGGTGTTTGATGAGGTGTATATAAGCGTTCCCGTGCAGAGTGAAGATAAAATCGGAAGAATCTCCTATGCTCTTGACAAGGTGCAGGCTTTGGACAAAAAAGCTTTTGTATGTCTTCCTCTTACCGTGGAGGGTGTTGCTGATGCACTGAGCCTTTCTGATGCTGACGGCTTTATATTTGCCGCTTCTTCGGATATTTCTGCAGAGCAGATAAATACTTATCTTGCTGAAGTAAAGGCATCAGGAGAACCCGTTATTACCCTTGATGCCGGAGATGACTTTTCTTTTGCACAGAATCTGGATACGGATTACATCGACAGAGTAAGCTATACTCTCAGTGACCGTGGCGATGCGGTAAAAATAACTGCTGCTGAGAATGCTGAAATTGTCTGTTGCCTTGATATTACCTCTGCGGACGGAGAAAAAACAGCCTCCGATACTCCGCTGAGAAATCTTTATGATTTAAGGGGAAATGCTCTTGTTACGGTTGTTGCCTTTGACAGTCTTGCTTCTGTAAGAACCAATCTTTACAACAGCTTCGGTGCTGTAAAGACGTACATAACCTCAGGTATAGCTCCCGAAATCGCCTTCAGAGAGGTGGGCGTAAGCGGATACAGCGGCGGTACCGACAGTGTGTCGGGCTATACTGCACAGATAAATGCTTACGGCTCATATCTGTTCCCGTTTTTTGTTGACGGAAAGAATATCGGCACATCTGCAAACGGCAATATAAGCACTGTGGTTGATCTTAAGCCGGGTGAAAACACCTTTATTCTCGGTCAGTGTGACAGTGAAAGTGAATACAAGGTTAAAAGTGAGTGCAAGGATGATATTGTTACTTATATACTTCCGTCGGGCAATCTCTATCTGCTGCCCTCTGAAAGCTTCAAGGTTACGGTGATAGCTCACTGTAATGCTGAAATTTTTATCAAGCTCGGAACCGAGGAGATAGAAGCAGAATGTGAATACGGAGCAGGAGGCTTCACTTCCTTTACTGCACGAATCACTGCTCCGAAAACCGAGGAGGAGCTCAGAAGCATCGGCTCTATGACTGTGTTTGCATATTTTGGTGAAAGTGCAAAGCAGTATAAGGGTGCAACAATATGTCTTGCGGGTACAGAGCCTACAGGGGAGGAGCCGACAACCAATGTTACGCTCAGTGCCGGAAACTTCAATCCCAACGTTCCTTCGGAGTCTTACGGAACAGAACTTCCTCAGGGCGGTACTCAGAATTATACGGGTAATCTTATGTGTATCATAAAGGAACCTTACGCTGATACCAAGCCTGTTTCCACGAGTGACAACTATTCGCCTGCCTGCTCACCTCTTGTGGGAGGTACTATGGACTACGTTGTTGCCGAAAGCACAGGCTATAACGATGATGAGGGTACTGTAGAGTATTACTACGACCTTGCTTCCGGAATGAGGGTAAAAAGGGATATGGTAGACCTTGTCAGTGCAGGCACGATGAAGGATAATTTCCTCAGTGTGAAATCGGTTGTAAGCGGTCTGGGTAAATTGCAGATAACGCTGAAAACTGACTGGAAGGTACCGTATAATATTGATTATCCGGGTCAGAGCTACTATTACTCATATAAGAAATATTTCAATGTAACCTCATTCAATGCGGATACGGTAAGGTTTACTTTCTATCACACCGCCGATGCGACGGGTGACATTGATGTTTCGGGATGTGATGTACTCAGCGGTGCTCAGTGGAGTACATCAGCGTCAAATAACACTGCAACACTTACTCTTAAGCTTAAAAATGCAGGGGAGTATTACGGCTCCTCGCTTGAATATGATAATCAGGGTAATATGGTCATAACCGTAAACCGTAAGCCCGCGGAGAAAAACGGCTACGTTGTCGTACTCGATGCGGGTCACGGCGGAGCAGAGCCGGGTGCAGTAGGACTTGATTCAACCGTTCAGGAAAGATATATTAACCTTGCTTTCGCTTATCAGGTCAAGGCAGAGCTTGAAAAGAAGGGTGTTACCGTTTATATGACAAGAACAGGTAACGATAAGAATAAGGATACCCTTTCTCTCGAAGAAAGAAAGGAATTTACCCGTAAGGTAAAGCCTGACCTTTATATAAGCATCCACTGTAACGGCTCCTACAATCCCGACAGTATCGGTACCTCTACCTACTATTATGAGCCTTTCTCGTTTAATCTTGCAAATAATATATATACCGAGCTTCTTTCGGTACACAAAAATCATCTGTACGCAGGAAATCCCGGAGTTTATTCCGAGCTTGCCGATAATGTACAGTACTATCCCTTCAGCGTAACGAGAATAGAAGACTGTCCTAGTACTCTTATTGAGGTGGGCTACCTTACGAATGATAATGAGTGCTTTATGCTCGCTCAGCCTGAAAATCAGGAGATTTTCGGCAAGGCAATAGCGAACGGTATATATAAAACCCTTACAGAGAAATAAAGGAGAGAGAAAAATGAAAATATTAAAGCTTACTCCCGCTATCAAGGATTATATCTGGGGCGGTACAAGACTTTCAAAGGAATTTGATTATGTTACCTTCACCGACAGACAGGCGGAGGCTTGGGTGCTTTCCTGTCACAGTGCGGGTGAGTGTGTTATAGAAAACGGTGACTTCAAGGGAAGAACTCTTTCCGACGTACTGAAAAACGAGGGAAAGAATTATCTCGGTAAGAACTGTGAAAGATTTGAGGAATTTCCCATTCTCATAAAGCTTATAGATGCACTTGATAACCTTTCTGTTCAGGTTCACCCCGATGATGAATACGCTATGAGAGTCGAAGGTGAGTACGGAAAGACAGAAGCGTGGTACATCGTTGACTGCGACGAGGGCGCAGAGATTATTTACGGCTTTAAAAAGGACATCACCAAGGAGCAGTTCAGACAGAGCATAGAGGACAACACCCTTCTTGACTACGTTAACCGTGTCAAGGTTAAGAAGGGCGATATCTTCTTTATCGAGGCAGGCACTCTTCACGCTATCTGCAAGGGTATACTTCTTGCTGAGGTGCAGCAGAATTCCAACACAACCTACCGTGTTTATGATTACGGCAGACTTCAGAACGGCAAGCCCCGTGAGCTTCACGTTGACAAAGCTATTGACGTCACTTCAACAAAAGCGCTGGAATGTTCGGGTACGCCTATGGGAGAAAGACTTGAAAAGGACGGCTATGCAGAAACCCTTCTTACAAAATGTGAGCTTTTTACCGTAAAGAGGCTTGAGATAGAAGAAAGAGCAGTGCTTACTGCCGATGAAAGCTCCTTCGTTTCACTGCTTTGCCTTGACGGAAACGGCGTTGTGATGCACGATGACACCTGCATTACTCTTTACAAGGGAGACAGTTTATTCGTGCCTGCTAATTTTGGCGAGTTTGAGATTTTAGGCAATCTTACGGTGATTGAGTCAAGAGTGTAAATAAAATATTATGAAAAATACAATTTGTTAACAATCTGTTGACAAATTGTATTTTTTATGTTTATAATATCCTAGTAATATAAATATGTGTAAAATTCTAATTTATAAAAAAGGAGTTGTAACTATGAAAAAGGTAATATCCATTATCCTTGTTGCACTTATGCTTATGAGTGTTTGTGCTGCAGGAGTAAGCGCGGTCGGCGATATCGGTGTGGACAACGGATCAATCAATGTTCATACAAGCCGCAGTAAGGTCCCTATTGTCCGCCTTCTCGGTGACGGCGAGCCTCTTTATGACAAGGAACAGAACAAGCTTTTCCACATCAGAAGCTTCTATTTCCCCGAAGATGAAGATGAAGACGACAACGAGCTTATGGGATCAATGGCAAATGTACTTTTACCCTTCCTCATCGACGGTCTTCTTACCGATAACTGGGAGCCCTATTACGAAAATCTTCAGAAGGAGATTTCAGAGCTTTTAGGCGATGCGCGTCTTGATGAAAACGGTAATCCCGTTAACGGTACCGGCATTTCCGAGGCAAGAAAGAAGGAAATGGAAGACGACCTTTCAAAGGATCTTAAAAAGGGAAAGGGCTATTATGAGGTAAACGATTACCGCTTCTGGTATGACTGGCGTCTTGATCCCCTCTATACCGCAGACCTTCTTCACGAGCATATCCAGAAGGTAAAGGCAGTAACAGGCTGTCCCAAGGTTTCAATTATGGCAAGCTGTCTCGGTACTCTCGTAACTACTGCGTACATCACTAAGTACGGAACAGATGACCTTCACGGCGTTGGCTTTACAGGCAGTGTTTCAGGTGGTGCAGAGGCTCTCAGTGAAGCTATCAGCGGTAAGTTTAATATCGACGGAGCAGCAATAAGCAGAATGCTTATTGACAGTGACTATGTAGGCGAATTCAATGTTGATTCACTTATTACCACAAGCATCGACCTTTTAACTGCAGCAGGCGTATTTGATATACTTGAGCAGGGGGTTAAGGAAACTCTTTATGCAAAGCTTGTTGAAGGAGTTACTTCTGCTCTCGCACTTTCAACCTTCTTTACTTGGCCTACATACTGGGCTGCTGTTACTGCAGATGACTATGACAATGCTATGCAGTATGTTTTCGGTCCCGAGGGCAGTGAAAAGAGAGAGACTTATGCAGGTCTTATTGAAAAAATTGAAAACTACAACACAATTGTACGTAAGAATTACACTCAGACAATCAAGAGCATCGGTGAAAACGGTGTAAATTTCGGTGCAGTTGCAAAATACGGCTTCCAGATTCTTCCCATCTGTGAATCAAACAACGCTGTTTCCGATCAGTTCGTTTCACTTAAGAGATCTTCCTTCGGTGCTACAACATCAACTATTGATACAACTCTTTCTGATGAATATATCGAAGCACGTGTTGCAGAGGGCTACGGCGACTACATTTCACCCGATAAGAAAGTAGACGTTTCTACCTGCCTCTATCCCGAGTCAACATGGATTATGAAGAACGTAAGCCATTCCGAATATACCGTATTCGAACGCAGACTTCTCTATGATGTAATCACAGCTGACCATCAGATAGTTTGCGGTGACGAGGTTAACGGAGTTACATATTCACGCTTCCTTGTTTACGATTATGAAACCGATACAATGTCAACGATGACAGAAGAAAACTGTAACACAGAGCATTGGATAATAAACGAGGGTAAGGAAGAGCTCAGCCCCAAGCACAACAAGATATACATTTTTGTAACAACTATAATAAAATGGTTTATTCTTGTTATCGGTAAGCTTTTCAAGGCATAACATAAATATTATCAGACCGCACTGAAAAAGTACGGTCTTAGACTGTCGATAAAGCCACAAGAACAACGATGCTGAAAAATATTGTAAGTATGTTCTTGGAGTCATTCATATAAAAAAGCTAAAAAAGCCGTCGGGACATCGAATCCTGACGGTTTTTGCATCGTTTTGACCTTTTTTCACCCTCTCGGAGTACCAACGTACGCCTTCGGGGTGAATAAAAGGCCATCTTGTAACTTTCTCAACAGTCGGCTATTTTTCTTGACAAAATCCAATTAAGGTGTTAATATAATAATACAAAGATAATCTTCAGGGCGAGGTGCAATTCCTCACCGGTGGTATAGCCCACGAGCCTTAAAAGGCTGATTCGGTTAAATTCCGAAGCCGACGGTTAAAGTCCGGATGAAAGAAGAAAATACATTTGCTTATTTTGTATTTCTGCCCG
>JAZUAZ010000232.1:0-27651 GCA_045638245.1 Acutalibacteraceae bacterium
GCGAATTCCTCCTCGAGCTCGCTGATACGGATACCGTCCTCCTCGGTGAATTCCTCCTTGGAGTAAAGCTCCTCTTTGGCGTCCATAATCTCAATAAGCTTGGGATTGCCCATAAGCACGGTACGTATTACGTCGTACTGGTCGAAAGCGTAGTGGTCCTGCTTTAAAACAGAAAGTCTTTCACCCGGTGTGATTGTAACATAGCCCTTGTTAGGCTCTATCTCACCTGAAAGAATTTTAAGAAACGTACTTTTACCTGCTCCGTTCGCACCTATAAGACCGTAGCAGTTTCCCTTTGTAAAATTGATTGAAACACTCTTGAAAAGCTCTCTGCCGCCGTACTGCAGAGTAACATTGTTGGTGCTTATCATTAAATCACTTCCTTTTTTTAGTCATACCTATATAATATACCACATTTTGAGAAAAATAGCAATGAAAAAGCAGACTAAAAATAAATTAGTCTGCTTGAAGGCGGATGTTGAGGGATTAGAGGAATTCTCTGCGGGAATTTAGGGATGAGTTATAATTTCTTTAATTCGCAGCCGTGGTAAACAAAGTCTGATTTTTTATTCATATTCCATGGATAGAATGTAAAATAAAGCATATGGCTTGCGGGCGGATTCTTGGTGTTGTCTTTGAATTTCTTTGCCTTTTTCCAGAATTCATCCATTGTGAAGCCTGAGGGAAGCTCAGCTATTATTTCACTGAGCTTTGCTTCTTCCTTTTCATCAAGGTTTATCCAACAGTTAGTAATCATAGGTCTTATGTTTACCTCTGCATTATCATACTTTTCTTTATAATCGGGGTGCTCGGCAAAATATTTATCGATTTCTGCTTTAACTTCAGGTGAGACGGGTCGGAGCCATGAAGAATCGGTAAACTCAAATTCAATTTTAGGTTTCATTTTAGGCGTGAAGGCTTTTTTCAGAATAACCCACTGACCGATAACATCGCCTTTTTTATATTGTACTGTTTCAGAGGAATAATCCTCATCAGCTATTTTGGGTCTGATTCCGATAAGCTGCCAATAGCCTGCGTAGCAGCTTGTAACAAAATCACCGATATGTATGCTCATTCTATCTGCCTCCTTTTTTAAAAACTATACCACATTTTGAGAAAAATAGCAACTTATTTGTTTAAGAGAGCTTAGTTTTGATCTCTTATAGTTTATAAATAAAAAAGAACTGAAAAAACAAAGGTTTTCTCAGTTCTTTTTAGTTGTTCAGATTTATTTATCTACGTGGAATATCGTGGGGATAAAGTCCTTTGCGGTTTTGTTTTTTGCCTGAACGTAGAAAATTTCAAGCAGGGCAAGTGACATCGCTGTACAGATAACAGCCATCCAAGGCTCACCAAAGTTAAAATGTACTGCAATAGGAAGGATAAAGATAAAACCGCCGAGGCCCTTGCCGAGATAGGTGTGAGGAAGATAAAACTTGTTGAACTTCTTGAGTGAAAAGAAAGCGGCAACAAAGCCTATTACAATATTTACACCGAGCCAGATGAGAAGCCATCCGGGAATCAGACCCTTTAAAATAAGTATCTTTACAAAAGAAAGATAGGTCAAAACATCACCGATTGTGTCAAGTGCGGCACCGAGTGAGCTTGCGCTGCCGAATTTTCTTGCAACGGGTCCGTCAATAAAATCGGTGAAGCCGCAAAAAATATAGCATCCGAGATAGAGAGCTGAAAAGTCGTTACACATAAACAGAATTACCGCACCTACTATTCGGCTTGAGGTTATGATATTCGCAAGATACTTTTTCATAGAACCACCACTTTTAATTTTTCTTTATTTTTTTTAATAGTTTTTAATAATTATAACAAGTCTTTCGGTGTTTGTCTACACTTAAACACAAAAAAATAAAAATAAATCTTATTTTTCAGATTCTGCAAAACATTTGCTTTCTTTTGTTGAGGTTTATTTACAAAAAGACGTCGGAGTTTTATCCGACGTCTTTCGATATTATTTTTTTGATTTTGCCTCTTCCTTTTCCTCGCTTACCTTGTCTGCGTGGAAGATTGAAGCAACGAAGGGTTTGGCTTCTTTAAGTCTTATCATAATAAGGAAGTTTTCAAATCCGCAAAGGCAGAAAACTGAGCCTACAATAATGAAAAGAATTTTTACATCAACTACCTGTAAAAGATAGGGTGAGCCTGCAACACATACACCGAGAAGCTTATCGAGATATGTATGAGGGAAGGTGAACTTCTTGAACTTGATCTGTGAAAGGGTTGCAGAGCAAAGGAAGAAGAAGATTGCTGCTCCTATCATAATAAAGAACCATTCGTGACCTTTATAGAGCTGCTGCCATACGATAACCTTAACGGGAGCCATACCGATAAGAAGATCGCCTATTGTGTCAAGTGTAACACCGAGCATACTGCAGCAGTCGAACTTTCTTGCAAGATAGCCGTCGATAGCATCGGTTGCGGCTGAGATACCGTAGATAATGAGGAAGGGAACGGTAAAATCCTCAAAGCCGATAAGAAGAATCAGCGCACCTATGATTCTTATGCAGGAAAACATATTCGGTAAGTGTTTTTTCATTTCATAAAACTCCTTTTTTACAAAAACCATCAGGAAACCGCCTTTTTATCGGAAGCTCTTAATAATTCTTTATAATTACCGATAAATAATATCATTATTTTTCTTTTTTGTCTATAGGCTGAGACAAATTTTAACAAAAAGTCTGCTTGTTTACGAAAATTATTAAAAGTTTTTATCAGAGTGTGTGCTTTCAGAGGAAAATCAAGACCCAACCTGCAAAGAGGTTGAGTCTTAAGGCTGATATTTTATCAGAATTCCATTTTTGCTTCAATGTAAGCAACGAGCTCGTCAATCTTGACTCTCTCCTGCTGCATTGTATCACGGTCACGTACTGTTACGCAGCCGTCTTCAACTGAATCGAAGTCGTATGTGATACAGAAGGGAGTACCGATTTCGTCCTGACGGCGGTATCTCTTACCGATTGAGCCTGCATCGTCAAACTCGGTCATAAACTTCTTCTGAAGTGCGTGATAAACCTCTTCAGCCTGCTCGTTGAGCTTCTTTGAAAGAGGAAGCACTGCTGCCTTGATGGGAGCAAGAGCGGGATGGAAGTGAAGAACAACTCTTGAATCGTTCTTTTCTGCATCAACAACCTCTTCGTCATAAGCCTCGGTCATAAGAGCAAGGAAGAGACGCTCAACACCGAGTGAAGCCTCGATAACATAAGGAATGTATCTTTCGTTTGTAGTGGGATCAAAGTAGTCAAGGCTCTTGCCTGATGTGTTGATATGCTGAGTAAGGTCGTAGTCTGTTCTGTCAGCAACGCCCCAGAGCTCGCCCCAGCCAAAGGGGAAGAGATACTCGAAGTCTGTTGTAGCCTTTGAGTAGAAGCAAAGCTCATCTGCATCGTGGTCACGGAGTCTGAGGTTTTCAGGCTTCATGTTAAGGCTGTAGAGCCAGTCACGGCAGTATGCTCTCCAGTAGTCGAACCATTCAAGGTCGGTACCGGGCTTGCAGAAGAATTCAAGCTCCATCTGCTCGAATTCACGTACACGGAAGATGAAGTTACCGGGAGTGATTTCGTTACGGAAGGATTTACCGATCTGTGCAACACCGAAGGGTACCTTTCTTCTTGTTGTTCTCTGGATGTTTGCGAAGTTTACGAAAATACCCTGAGCGGTTTCGGGACGGAGATAGATTTCGTTCTTGCTGTCCTCAGTTACGCCCTGGAAGGTCTTGAACATAAGGTTGAACTGACGGATATCAGTGAAGTTATGTGCTCCGCAATCGGGGCAGGGGATGTTCTTTTCATTTATGTAGTTGGTCATTTCTTCGTTTGACCAGCCTGCAACGTTAGTACCGTCAAAGTTTTCGATAAGATTATCAGCTCTGTGACGTGTCTTACATTCCTTACAGTCCATAAGGGGGTCGGAGAAGCCGCCGAGGTGACCCGAAGCAACCCATGTCTGAGGATTCATAAGAATAGCTGAGTCAAGACCTACGTTGTAGGGATTTTCCTGTACGAACTTCTTGAGCCAAGCCTTCTTGATGTTGTTTTTGAGCTCTACGCCGAGAGGGCCGTAGTCCCATGTGTTTGCAAGACCGCCGTAGATTTCACTGCCGGGGTACACGAAGCCTCTGCCCTTACAGAGAGCAACGATTTTTTCCATTGTTTTTTCAGTGTTTTTAAGCATTGTTAAAAACCTCCTTCTTAGATGCTCTTTGCCGCCGGTTTGCGACAAAGGCTGAAAATCTGAAACAGATGGATACTATAATAGATTAAAGCATCAAAAAAGTCAAGTACAGACAGAAAAAACATATTCTTTTGAAGAATAACCTTTGACTTTTTACAGTAATAATGGTATAATCTGCTAAAGTATTGAAAAGGAGATAAAATTATGCTTAAGAAATCACTTTCACTTGCTATAGTTCTTATTATGGCTCTTGCCACAGTTATTCCCGTATCGGCAGTAAGCGAAGCAGATACACTCACAGAAAATGAGGCTCTTACCGCCGCAACCACAGGTGTTGCTGCTCTTGTTGCAGAAGAAGGCGATGAGGTTACTCTCGATGAAGGTCTTGCAGATGTACTTACCGACGGAGCGGATACTCCCGAAGAAATCTCAAGAGTAATCGGCCGCTTTGTTTTCGTTGAAGAGGACAAAGTTGAAGAACTTTCCGATACAATCATCGCAGACAGTGTTTACACCGTAACAGTTACCAAGGACGGAAAGGACACCGTTTACGTAGCAGTTGATACTGTGAAGTACCCCGAGATTTACGACGCAAGAGTATTCCTCAGCGTTGTTGACAAGCTTCTTGTAAAGTGCGACGAGGTTGCCGCAAAAGACGGTATTGACCTCGGCTCAGATAACTACAATCCTATGTCATACAACTTCCTTGCAGGCGAGCTTGCACTTCATATGATGCTTGCAGATGCAGCAGATATGCTCGGTGCAAACAGCTGGAACAGCGCTTTAAAGGATCTTTACGACAGAGCAGCACTTGTAAACCTCAATGTTGACGAGGACAGATTCCCACAGTCACTTATGGAATTCCTCGGCTGGTTTGTAACATTTATCTTTAACATCTTTGCATAAGAAAAATGAAGGACACCCTCACGGGTGTCCTTTTTCAATGAAGCATCGTAAATGATATGAAGCATTCGCTACGCTCGTATGAAGCGTTTGCTCCGCAAACATGAAGTGAAGCACTGAAAAGGCACCTATGCCCGCAGGTGCTTCATAGGGCGACGCCCTGCTTCATTTTTCATGCGCTGAAAGCGCACTTCATTTACTTAGCATTCTCCTTTGTTGTATTAATAGAGGAAATAAGCATAACACGGATACTTGTGCAAGCTGAGCTGAGTGTCTTGTATTCTTCTTCGCTGATGTAATCTGTCTTATATAGCAGTTCGAGCCAATACGCCGTCTCGTTTGCCTCCTTGAGGGCAATCTGAAACTTCGCAATAAAATCTGCTCTTCCGTGAGCATACTGTCCCTCATAAATATTTGCACCTATTGATGTGCTGCTTCTACCGATTTGGTTAGAAATAATTGTTTCTTTCTGTGCTTTGAGTTTTTTTACTAAATTAAGAATCTGCACAGCAAAATCCATTGATTGGTCTCTTAATTTGTTTTGAGACATATTCACACACCTCCGTTTTTTCTATTCTATCACAAAACCAGACTTCTTGGCAACACTCAGTGAAGCATGGCTTCGCCAAGTGAAGTTATGCCTTTGGCATAGTGAAGTGCTGTGCTTAAGCACAACGTGAAGTTAAGTGTTCCGCATATCGTGCCGAAGGCACACTTCACGCACGAAGTGCACTTCACGTCCGAAGGATACTTCACGTTCCGAGCAAGCGGAACACTTAGTTCAAAAAAGCAAAAGCACTGCCTTTGCAGTGCTTTTGCTTTTTTTTGGTGACCCGGACGGGACTCGAACCCGTGTTACCGCCGTGAAAGGGCGGTGTCTTAACCGCTTGACCACCGGGCCTTATATATGAAAGAGGCGGACACGTTATCACACACTCTTTATCTTATCAAATTGGTAGCGGCAGTGGGACTCGAACCTACGACACTCCGGGTATGAACCGAATGCTCTAGCCAACTGAGCTATACCGCCACATATGAGGCGTTTTTCAACGCTTGCATAGTATATTACAGATATTTCGTTTTGTCAATACCTTTTTTCAAATTTTTTTGATTTTTTTTAAATTATTTTCGAAGACCTGAAAAAAACTCCCTGAGAAGCTCCTCGCACTGCTCTGTCATATATCCGCCGACGATCCTCGGTGTACGGAATCCCCCGGGGAAGCTGAGATTCATAGCCGTACCGAAACAACCGTATTTCTCGTCATAGGCACCGAAATAAACCTCATCTATCCTTGAGTTGAGTATTGCTCCCGCACACATGGGACATGGCTCAAGGGTGACGTACATACTGCAGCCGTCAAGTCTCCATGAGCCGAGCTTTGTGCAGGCTTCACTTATAGCCTCCGTCTCAGCGTGGGAGAGTGCGTTTTTTCTCTCCTCACGTCTGTTGTGTCCTCTTGCAATTATTTTATTATCCTTGACTATTACCGCTCCTATGGGTACCTCTCCCTTAAGAAGAGCTTTACCCGCCTCTTCTATAGCGGCAAGCATAAATTCTCTGTTCATATTATGATACCGCCTGCTCGATTGGTGCTATATAATTCATCGTTATTATAATCATAATCACGATAACAACAATAATTGCCGGTGATAACAGAAAAGCTCTGATTTTTTCAGCGTTTGTCAGCACTGAAGTGTATTCACCGCTTTTTTCATACCTTGTCATGCTTCTGAAAATCACGAAGCAAACGATACCGCTTACAATAAAGAAGAGGTTAGCGGCGCCGTATACTGCTACAAGTGCCGTGTCACCAAAAAATTCTCCTATATAGCTGAGTGCAACGGAAAAAAGATTATTACCTGCATGAATAAGAATACCTGTCCAGATTGATTCGGTGCGTACTGAAAAATAGCCTATAGCAAGGCCGGAAATAAGCGCAAAGGGAGCCTGAACGAGATTTCCGTGAATAAGGCCGAATATAACCGCAGAAATAAATATGGCAAAGCCGTTACCGTACCTTCTCAGGTGACCCATAGTGTAGCCTCTGAGAGCAAGCTCTTCTATAAGGGCCGCAACAAAAACAACCTGTACAACCGTTATAGTTATTCCCGTTACACCCATAGGAAGACCTACATCGGGAGAGGAAAGGGAATAACCGAAGATTGCCATTATTACAGCGAAAAAGGAGGTGGCATAGTTTGCCAGCATACAGGTCCCCATACCTGCAAAAAAAGCAAGAAGGGTGAGCACGGGTCTTTTCGGCTTTGAAAGTGCAAGGGGATCGGTTATACCTGTAATTTTCTGCATTCTTTTTCCCAAAAGCATAAAGGAGGGAAGGATGCTGAAAATTATCATCAGTGTTTCAGCACCTTTTCTGAAAAGCTCACTTGTCATATAAATTTCCGCAAAACCGAAAAATGCAAGGAAAACAGAAAAAAGATTCTGCAGTCCAAGATAAAGCAGTATTGCACCGCCTATGCAGTTTGCGAGTCGGCGTATATTCTTTTTTTCGTTGCTTCTCATTGAAATATAGCCGTTCATATCGGGAAAGTTATCCCAACCGAAGCTGTTGTTGTAATATGGGTACTGCATCGATACCTCCGTATTATTTTTCCGGTGTTTCTCGCTTTGCTGTTTTCTGATTTTCACCTACGCCCTCGGTGCTTGAAGGAACAAATAAAATCTTGAAGGTTATAAGCATCAGCTTTATATCCTCAAGTATATTCTGATGGGCGATATACATAAGGTCCATCTGTACCTTGTCATAGGGCGGAGTATTATACTTTCCGTAAACCTGAGCATATCCCGTAAGTCCTGCCTTGACCTGAAGGCGCAGGGCAAATTCAGGCATATCCTTTTCGTACTCGGCGGCAATTTCGGGCCTTTCGGGTCTGGGACCGACAAAGGACATATCACCCTTGAGTATATTGAAAAGCTGAGGAAGCTCGTCAAGACGAAGCTTACGGATAAGCTTTCCTACGGGAGTTATACGGTCATCGCTGTCACCTGCCAGACGTGCAACTCCATCCTTTTCCGCATCCTGTATCATACTTCTGAATTTGATGATTTCAAATTTTCTGCCGTTAAGGGTAAGTCTTACCTGGCGGTAGAATGCAGGACCGCCGTCATAAAGCTTTATTGCTGCGGCAGTTACGAGCATTATCGGAGAAGCAATAATAATTGCTACAAGGGAAAGGAAAATATCGAAAAATCTTTTTATGAGCTGATAAACAAGGCTGGTATCACTTCTTTTGCAGCGGTAAACGGGTACGTTCATAAGCTGTATCGTTCTTCCGCCTCTTATAATTGTATCCGAAATTTTCGGCTTTACGTATGCAATCTTGTTGTTGGCAATACAGAATTTAACTACCTCGTTACGGTAATCTGAGGGTACACCGCAGAGAAAAACCGCATCAACGGACTTTATCTGCTCGAAAAGCTCTGAAAGAGATGTCTTTGCCGAGTTGAAGGTGCGCACAACATTGAAGCGTTTGTCGATGCTTCTTATACCCTTAAGAGAAAGATATGAGTCTATATTTTCAAAAACAACCACTGTTTTCTTCGGAGCGTGCATTTTGAAATAGAGGGCGTCAACAATAAGCACCCATACAGATGCAAAGGCGGAAAACAGGATAAACATTATAAAGAAGGGGAGAGGAGACACAAGTCGGTAGCTCAGAAGAGAGAAAATAACATAAAGTATGGCCTGCTGGAAGCCCAGTGCGATTATCTGGGAAAAGATAAGGTCGTGTACCTGTGCCGTACCTACCATAAATCCGCCGTAAACCTTGACAAAGGCATAATACAGACCGACAAATACGGCAAAAAGCATATAGTTACCGTATCTGTAAAAAGGATTGGGAATGTTTGGATTATAATACTCTGTCCACACAAAATAAATTGTGCCGGAAAAGGCAAAGACTATAAATATCTTTGACAGATAAAGCACGAGCTTTTCCTTTAAGTTATCTCTTGTGTTATTCATATTAAATAACCTCATTTTCAGATTTGTTTATATTTATTTATGTTGTTGTCTGATTAAAGCAGTTTTACTCTGTATTATAATATCACAAAAATTCCGATAAGTAAAGTGTTTGAAGCTTTTCCGAAGGTGACGGCAGACAAGGTATAATTTTCCTTATTATTTTTGTTTGACTTGAAGCGTATTGTATGATATACTATTGCAAAGAGACATTCTCACAGAGGCGTAAAGCCCCGTTTTTTTTATAAATAAACTTAATATCCTAAAAGGAGGCCATATGAAAACTGTATCACAAAAAGGCTCCGCAGGAAATTACAGCAGTACATTGTCTGCCGTTTCAGATGTGAACGGCGGTTATTACAGATCAAAAAAAGGTCCCGGTAAAAAAACTCTTATTATCGGATTTATAGCTATAATTCTTGCACTTGCACTGTTTTCCGTGCTTACTATTATAGATGAAAATGATAAAAAGCCCTCAACCGACAATACGGAAATAGACCCCGCAATTCTTAATCAGTCGGAGCAGCATATATCCACAAAGCTTGTTTTTGCATTTACGGATACTGAAAAGACCCGGGTTTTATCAATAATGACCGCAGACTTTGATTCGAAAGAAAAAAAGCTCGTTTACAACTTTGTTTCACCGTACTCTGTTTCCGGTTATAACGGTACCTCGGCAACGCTGAGTGACCATTTTGCTGTGGGAGGTACAAATCAGCTTATCCCTGCAATCAGTGCTTTTACAGGCGTTACCTATGACAGATATATCGTTGCGGATGATAATTCCTTCGGACGGCTTCTGCAGAGTCTGGGCGATACTGAAGCAGATATCGAAAACAGAATCAGCTATGACCATAACGGTGTTAATTTTATTATAGAGGAAGGTCATCAGCTTCTTACTCCCGACAATATGCTCAAGTATTACTGTTATCTTATCAACGATGATTCCGAAAACGGTGAAAAAATAGCAGGAATAATCATCAGCTGCTTTGAAAGGCTCGTAAGTGACGAGGACGGATCAGGATTTGAAAGTGCAATAGGCTTTTTTGAGACAAACATATCCGCTCAGGATTATTCCAATAACAAGGAGCTTCTTCGTTCTCTGCCTGCAATGAACCTTGCCGACCGCGCAACCAGAGGATAAAACCGTACGTACTGCTTTTGATGAGCAAAGTATAAAAAAACAAGTATAAACCGTTCACCCCGTAAAAAACTATTTACGGGGTGATTTTTATGGATGAAAAGCAGAAAAAAGACCCGTATAATTTTGAGAAAACCAAAGAGGGTCTTGAAAAAAGATACAGAGTTATAATTTCTGAGCGCAACGCTTATAAGCTCAAGGAAAAGAAGAGAAGAGAACTGCACTGATGTTGCGGATGGCGGAGTAAAGCAACAACAGGAAGGGTACGGTACAGACCGCCGATAAAGTCACGAGAACAACAATGCACAGATGTACCGAAATAACGGTGATAAAAATTAAAAATAAAGACGCAAATAAAAATGGTCAGGAATGGATCCCGACCATTTTTTATTGTTTTGCTCTTATTAAAAGCTCCATTTTGCAACAAGACGGTCATAATCCTCGTCGCTGATTGAGACGATTGAGCCGTGACGGGGAGAAAAATCCATAGTATAGTCCTCACGGGCAACGGGCAGGTAGGTTTTGAAATCCTCGGTCTGCTGCATAAAGAATCTGCCTTTGCCGTACTCGTCCATAATAAGAAGATAGGTATCTGTACCGTTTATGGGGTACATCTGACTGCCTTCAACTCCGCTGGGAGCAAGGGACACAACTGTAGGCTTATCCTCGTATGGGCCGCTGAGCTTGTCAGAGGTAACAACTGCGATTGTCTGGTCCTCGTCATGCTTGAAATAAAGATAGAAAAGACCGTCCTTCTCGTTATATATTATATCACCGTCGATGGTCTGTATGCCTTCTCTGCAATAAAGAGGCTTAGGTTCGTCGATGGTTTTCATATCCTCGGAGTATGCATAGTACATTCCTGCTGTGTTGTGTCTCTTGGTGGAATGTGCCCAGTAAATGAAGTATTTACCTTTTTCCTTATCCCACATTGCCTGAGGAGCCCAGGCGCGGGTGGTGTCGGCATAGTTTTCACCGAGCTGCTGTATATCGATTATTGTTTCGTCGTACCAATCGGTAAGATTATCGCTTTTCCATGTGATGAGAGCGTGGTTTGACTCCCAGCCCTCCTCGCATTTCATATCGGTACCGATTATGCACCATTCATTATTCTCGCCCTTGAATATATAGGGGTCGCGTACACACTTTTTGCCCTTTGTCTGTGTGATAACGGGTTTGTTGCCGTTGAGAGCTTTGAAATTATAGCCGTCCTCGCTTACGGCAAAATGAAGTCTTTCTTCGCCCTCTCCGTTGCCGACAAAATAGACGAAAAGATATTTGCCGTAAAGGCTTTTTACGGGTTTTGCGTAATCCATATTTTAGTTCTCCTTTCTGGTGGTTGCGGTTGTTATATCAGGGTTGCCGAGTACCATAAGGCGCTTGATGAAAATGTAAACAAGGGCGATGACTTCATTTTTTGTCATTACCTCGGGATTTTTCATCCAATGGCTGATAAGTCCGTAGAAGCCGCTTGAAATAAATGTGTAGAAAAACTCGAAGCGAAGCTTCTTTGTCTCTCCGTGAAAGTCAACGAAGTATTGATAATTGAAGTCGCAGAAAAGCTTACTCATACGGGGGATGAAGGACTTGGAAACTGACTTGTCGAAAAGCATCTGACAGGTATCTTTATTTTCATCGAAAAGATTTATCAGTCCCTCAACAGTGGCGTAAACGTTTTTGGGAAAACCGATAGCCTTGAGAGAATCAAGCAGACTTTCCGCCTGAGATGCGAGAGAGTCCTCTATTGAACAGACAAGGTCATTTATATCGGCATAGTGAAAATAAAAGGCGTTGCGGCTAAGCTCTGCTTTTTCACAAAGCATCTTCACTGTGATTTTGTTGAAGGGATGCTCTTTGGAAAGCTCTACAAGGGCGTTTTCAAAGGCTTTTTTTGTTTTCTTCACACAACTGTATTCTTTTGTAGCCATAACGCTTCTCCTTTAAAAATGATTACACGGTGTAACAAATAGTACACTTTAAAAATAATATATCACAGACAGATATGTTTGTAAAGAAAAAAATCTGTCGGGACGTAAATCCCGACAGATGTAGGTTATTGGTTTTTGAGTTATTCGGATATAACCTCTTTGAAGGATGTTGCAAGACCTGCAAGAGACTGTATCTCTGAGGGAATGATAATCTTTGTAGCCTTACCGTCTGCGGCTGCAGCAAAGGTCTCAAGAGCTTTGAGCTTGATAACCTCTTCTGAAGCATTTGCTTCTCTTATAAGACGGATACCCTCTGCGGTAGCCTGCTGAACCTTGATGATAGCTTCAGCTTCACCTTCAGCCCTGAGAATCTGAGCCTGCTTAGCGGCGTCTGCACGGAGAACTGCTGATTCCTTTTCACCTTCTGCAAGAAGGATAGCTGACTTCTTTTCACCTTCAGCCTTAAGGATAGATTCACGGCGTTCACGCTCTGCTTTCATCTGCTTTTCCATGGCGTTCTGGATTTCCTTGGGAGGAAGGATGTTCTTAAGCTCAACACGGTTGATCTTGATGCCCCAGGGGTCTGTTGCCTCGTCAAGGATACCTCTCATCTTTGTGTTGATAATATCACGGGAGGTAAGAGTCTGGTCGAGCTCGAGGTCACCGATGATGTTACGAAGGGTTGTTGCACTGAGATTTTCAATAGCGGTAAGGGGATGCTCAACACCGTAGGTATAGAGCTTGGGGTCTGTTATCTGGAAATAGATAACGGTGTCGATCTGCATTGTAACGTTATCCTTTGTGATAACGGGCTGGGGCGGGAAGTCAACAACCTGCTCCTTGAGGGAAACGGTTTTTACCACTCTTTCGATGAAGGGAATTTTGATGTGAAGACCTACCTGCCAGGTTGTGCGGTATGCGCCGAGACGTTCAACAACAGCGGCTCTTGCCTGCTGAACAACTCTGATGTTCCTTGCAAGTATAACAACGATAATTGCAAATAAAACGATGCCTAAAATTATAAATTCCATTTTTCTTCTCCTTTTAAATATTTATTGTTATTTTGCAGAATCCTCTGCAGGACTTACGATAAGCTTTACTCCTTCGATGGAGTGAACCTTGATTTTCAAGCCTGTTGCGAGCACCTTGCCGTCAAGGGCTCTTGCGGTCCATTCTTTACCCATACAGGAAACGGCGCCACGGGCGTTGAGATTGTCTATTTCCTCTGTAACTACGCCCTGTTTACCGATTACCATATCCGCATTGGTGGCAACGTGCTTACTGTCGAGAAACCTTTTTGCAAGGGGACGTGTAGCAACAAGAGCGATAGCGGAAATGATAAGGAACAGAAGAATCTGAAGCCAGAGCTGCGCGCCGAGGAAGGCTGCAATCAGTGCGCCAAAGGCACCCAGAGCGAACCAGATAGATACAAGCGTGGGTGTAGCTGCCTCAACGATAAGGAAGAAAATACCTGCAATAATCCAGAAAATTTCCATCGGTCCCATCAGGACACCTCCTTCTTTTTATTTACTGAATCAGTATGGTTATATTTTAATATATAAGTGCGATAAAAGCAATATTCCTTTTAAGCGGATTCGGTTTGATTTGATGTTATTTATATATCGATTTTTGAAACCTACTCTTCCGCAAGCTCTTTTTTGCTTTCTTTTTCTCTCTTATTCTCTCTTATGCTCTTTTTTTATGTTTTGGCATAATTCCTTTAATTTTTCTTTTCTTCAAAAATATCCCTGAACATTTCAAGTCCGGAAAGCTTCATAACCTTACCTGCCATATATGAGCATGCCGTGCCGAGAAGCTTGTTTCCGACATCCATAAGATGAGCGTCGGTTCCGAATACGGAATCCTCTTTTTTCTTCCAGATGCTGTTTATGATAAGGCGTACCATTCTGTCACAGGAGGTGCTTACCATATCCATAGCCTTCTGACTCCCGGAGGAGCTTTCCTTCTGGCTGCGGAATATATCGGTTTTTGTAAAGCCGGGACAGATAAGGCCGATGTAGCAGCGGCCTCTTGTTTCCTCGCGTACTGCATCGGTGAAACTCTTGAGAGCCGCTTTGCTTGCCGAATAAACGGAGGTGCCTGCAAGAGAGCAGAGCGCAGCGGATGATGCAACGTTGATAATTGCCGCACAGTCGGATTTAAGAATATGAGGCATAAGAGCCTTCATGGAGTAAATAGCGGAATAGAAGTTTATCTGCATAGCCTTGTCGATTTCCTCAAGAGTATAATTCTCAAAGCGGTCAAACTTGGGAAGGATACCCGCATTATTTATAAGTATATCCACCTGGATGCCCTTTTCTTCCAACTCACAGGCAAGATTTTGCCATTTATCCTTGTCGGAAACGTCAAAGGCGAAATAATCGAATCTGTGTGAAAACTGTCCGAGACTTTCTTTAAGAGATGCGAGCTTGCTTTCTGTTCTTGCAATACCGAGAACTCTGCAACCGTGCTCTCTGACGAGCTTCTCGGAAAGAAGCTTACCGATACCGCTTGAAGCACCCGTAACAATTACTGTTTTATAGTCGAACCAACATTTTGTCATAATGACACTTCCTCTTTTTGTACTTGTATTGTTTTATAGAATACCATTTGCTGAATGTATACTTTTGGAATTTTTATGAACTTTCTGTTAATCGCACGGTTGCTGAGCACAAATACATACAAAGTGTCACAAATCGTACAAACCGTGAAAAAATATACATTGACTTTAATTTTGGGTAAGGTTATAATACTCGGGAATTAAAAAGAAACGGAGAAACAAATATGGATTTCATACCGAGAATACCCATTAGGAACTATCTTACAAAGCCCTACGACGAGTCATGCTACGACTATCTTCTTGCAAGCTACAAGAGAATTTCAAGAGACCTTGGCGATGATTATACAGCCTTTGTTACTCCTGTAGGTCCCGTTGAATCGCATACAGGCATAAAAAGACTTCTCAGCGATATAGAAAAGGTTGCCGCTTTCATTGATTCAAAGGGAATCAAGAAGGGTGACGTTATGACTGCATTCCTTCCCACCTGCGGTCACGCTTTCGTGGCTTTCTATTCACTTATAAAGCTTGGTGTTATTGCAAACTTTGTTCATCCGCTTACTCCTCCCTCCCAGCTTGATGAAATTATGCAGCATACGGGCAGTAAGGCAGTTTTTATGCTTGACCTTTTTGCAGGTCCTTACAGCAGCATTATCGAGAAGTACCCCACAATTGTATGTTCAACATCAGACTTCTGCGACGGCATTGCATATCAGTATGCAAAGGGTAATGAAGTACAGAATGCAAAGGTGCCTGAGCATAGTAATGTACATATCTATAAGGACATTCTTGAAATGGACATTCCCGCAGTGCCCTCAGTTGTTGCTCCCTACAAGGATGACGCTGTTTATCTTCACGGCGGCGGAACAACAGGTAAGAGCAAGACAATCATACACTCAAACTACTCAATTAACTTCCTTGCATATTCAATGTATGCTCTTGACCCGGAGAGAGATTATGAGGATACTTACTCAATCTGCGCTCTGCCTTGCTTCCACGCATACGGTCTGGGTGTAACGATGCACTACGCTCTGTGTAATGCCTTCAGACCTATTATGATTTCAAAATTTGATCCCCGTCAGGCAAATGAACTTATCAGAAAGTACCGTGTTCTTGAATTCCTCGGTGTTCCCAAGATGTTCCAGAAGATGATCGAAGAGGATAACTTCGAAAACGAAGGTGTAAAGAACCTTATGGTTGTTTCGGCAGGCGGAGATTTTGTCAGTGATGAATTCGTAAGCCTTTTCAACGCAAAGCTCAGAAAGCTCGGCTCAAGTGCCAAGATGTGCAGAGGCTACGGTCTTACCGAAATGTGCGCAGTCTGCACCACAAACACAGGTATTCCCGACTACAAGTCACATACTGTAGGTCGTCCCATTTACGGAACAACAATCGAAATCTGGGACAGCGAGTGCAATAAGCTCGGATCAGGTGAGGTTGGTGAGGTTGTTGTTACCGGTGAAACCATGATGAACAGATATCTTCCCGATGATGTTATCAAGGATACAGGTATATACACCGATGAAAACGGCAAGAAGTGGATAAGAACAGGCGACGTAGGCTTCCTTGATGCTGACGGACACCTTGTTTTCACAAGCCGTATCAAGAGAATTATTATTATTGCAGGTTATAATATTTACCCCGCAACAATTGAAGAAAAGGTACTTGCACTTGACTATATCAGTGAAGCCTGTGCTTGTCAGGGCTACGATGAAAAGGGTAAGCCTTATGTTAAGCTTGTTGTTTCTCTTGCCGACAAAGAGGCGGATACAGAAGAAGCAAAGGAAAAGCTTATGGAATTCTGCAAGAAAAATCTCGAGGGTTACTCAGTTCCCAGAAGAATTGAGGTTATGGATCTTCTTCCTAGAACAAAGATGGAAAAGATTGACTTCGTTAAGCTTTCAGACCCTGCACCTAAGGGCTGATAAAAAAAGGACACCTGCGGGTGTCCTTTTTTAGTAGTCGGTAGTCACGCGCCGACATAGACGTAAACTATACAGCCTTAGCCGCGTACTCATCGCTACAAATCGACTTTTCTCTATTAACACCCGAAGGGCGTCCCTGACTACTAATAAAAAATCTCCCCTAAAAAGGGGAGAAATTTTTATTTCATAAGTCTTCTGATAACTGCTTCGCAATCTGCCTCGTTCATAATCTTGGGAACGGGATAGAGAGGGTTGCCTTCCTTGAGAGCACGCTTAACGATAACGGGAATATCCTCTTCCTTGACACAGTCAAACTTGTCGGGGATATTCATATTCTTGTTGAGCTCCTTGATTTTCTCGATAAGAGCAACAGCCTTTTCAGCATCTGTACCGTCAGTCTTTACACCTGAGGTTTCAGCAAGAACTGCAAGCTTCTTATGAGCGGTTTCACCATAGTACTCAAGTACATAGGGAAGGATAACTGCATTTGCAAGACCGTGGGGGATACCGTAATGACCGCCAAGGTTATGAGCGATAGCATGTACGTAACCTACATAAGCTCTTGTGAAAGCCATACCTGCATAGAATGAGCCCCAGAGCATATCGTTTCTTGCTTCGATATCCTTACCGTTTGCGTAAGCCTTTTCGATGTTATCAATAATCATCTTTGTAGCTCTGATTGCGTAATCGTCAGTGGTCTTTACACCGCTTCTGCCGATGTAAGCCTCAACTGCATGGGTAAGAGCGTCCATACCTGTTGTTGAAGTGATGTGAGGAGGAAGACCGACTGTAAGCTCGGGGTCAAGCACTGCGTACTTGGGGCGGAGCTTGGGGTCGTTACAAGCGTTCTTCTCGTGAGTTTCGGGGTCACTTACAACTGCTGCAAGTGTAACCTCTGAGCCTGTACCTGCAGTTGTGGGAACTGCAAAGAGGGGAGGAAGCTTGTGTGTGATTTTGAGAAGACCGCGCATTTTCTTAACGGGCTTCTTGGGATTGGTAACTCTTGCTGCTGCGATTTTTGCGCAGTCCATGGGTGAGCCGCCGCCGAAAGCGATAACACCGTCACAACCGTTATCAACATAGAGCTTACGTGCATCCTCGATGTTCTGGATTGTGGGGTTGGGCTGAGTGCCGTCGTAAACAACGTATTCAACGCCTGCCTTTTCCATTTCCTCGAAAAGAGAATCGAGAAGGTGGATGCCCATAAGACCCTTATCGGTAACGATCATAAGCTTCTTGAGACCCTTTTCATTGATGAAAGCGGGAAGTCTGCGGATAGCACCGGGACCGTCGAGAACATAAGGCTCTGACCAGTCAAAGAAGGGTGTGGAGGTAGCGATTTTAAAAATCTGCTGATAAGCTCTGCAATAAGCTTTTTTAATCTGCCACATTTTAATCATCCTTTCAAATGTCTTTAGGTTTTATACCACGTACCATAATACTATTATTTAACATTTATTTCAAGAGTAAATTGCTAAATTTCTTTGAATGCACAGATTTTATCGATAAATTCCTCGGTATATTCCGTAAGAGCATCAAAATCCATAGCCTTTGAGTATTCCTTTTCAAGAAGGTCGTGAGTACTCCGCGCTTCTTTAAGAAGCTGTACCGATTCGCTGATCAGAAGGCTTTTAAGCTTCAGATTAAGTCTGAGTGTCTGACGGTGCTCATTTATTTCTTCTCTCATAAAACGGTCGCAGTGAATTACCCTGTCTGCACTGAGGGTGAACGGATGCTCTTTTTTTACCGTAACAATAGCTATTCCCGCATCGGGGATAATAATATGCTCGCAGCCTGACGGGTCGAGAGGGCAGGGGCAGAATATTACATCATAGCCTTTTCTTATAGCGATATCTCCTATTTTCTGCAGAATGATTGACGAGGCGGCTCCGTATTTATCCTCAAGGGCGATGATGCGGTAGGCGAGTCTTGTGAGACTTTCCTCAAACAGTACGGTGCCGTCAGGGGTAATGGCGGAAAGAAATCTTCTGTACCGTCTGCCGAGCTCTCTGAGGGATTTCTTCTTCAGCTCACGCTGAGTGAAGCGTGTGACGAAGGAGTCAATCTTTTCCGTGCGGATAAATCTCTGTACGAGAGATTTTATCTGGGTGTCTATGCTTCCGGCTGCAGAAAGATAAGAGCAGCTTCTTCGGTGGCAGAGGGAGTTTTCAAGGGTGAGACGGATTATTGTATCGCGGTTTTCTTTCAGTATGCTTTCATTCCAGAACTGACTCAGATTTATTATATTTTCAGCCGCACCCGGAAATTTCGGCTCGAGCACGTGAGGTGAGGTGCCGTCGGCGAGAGAAAAGTCTATATCGGGGGCGATTATGCCGTCAAGGCTTTTCGGGTCGGAGGAGCAGTGTACTCTTTCGACAGCTATTCCTCTTTTTTCAAGTGCGTCAGCCATTTTTTTCATAAAAGTGGATTTCCCGGTGCCGGGGCCTCCCTTGATAATATATGCTCCCGAGGTTTTGTAGGGGTTATAAAGCTCGTCAAAAAACGAGACGAAGCCCCTCGGTGTATTTGCACCTAAAAAGAAGTCAGTATTAGCTTTCATCCGATTACCTCCGCAGAAAATGATTTTGGTTACTGTGTATGGGTTATGAAGCAGCCGGCAGTCAGGAAAGTCGAAGAGCGATTTTATATTAAAACTGAACCCGAGAGACTGTTGCTTTGGCAGCAGAAATTTTCCGTAAAACACCGTAGAAATGCGGAGCATTTCCCTGACTGCTGACTACTCTGCAGCCCGATTATAATTTTGCACAGAGCTTTATTATTAT
Source organism: Acutalibacteraceae bacterium (assembly GCA_045638245.1). Lineage (GTDB taxonomy): Bacteria > Bacillota > Clostridia > Oscillospirales > Acutalibacteraceae > UBA6857. The sequence continues at coordinate 19,406 of JAZUAZ010000232.1, forward strand.
TTTATTCTGTCGGAGTTAATTTGTCACAGAAATCAGTTGATTTTTTGTGTCGTGATAGTGTATTATATTCTGTAGAACATTAAAAAGAGGTGTTTAAAATGATAAACAAAAGTATAAAGAAGCTTATCACCTATGCTCTCGAGTGCGGACTCATAGAGGAAAGCGATGTAATTTACACAACCAACCGTCTTCTTGAGGTTTTGGCTCTTGATGAGTACAATGAGCCTGAAGATGATTGCAGCTTTGAGGGACTTGAGGAAATCCTTGCAGAGATTCTCAACTTTGCAGTTGAAAAGGGTCTCATCGAGGACGATATTACAAGCCGTGACCTTTTCGATACAAAGGTTATGAGCACTCTTGTACCCAGACCTTCACAGGTTATCTCTACCTTCTATGACCTTTACGAAGAGATTTCTCCCGAGACTGCGACGGATTACTATTATAAATTAAGCTGTGATACAGACTACATAAGACGTTACCGTATTGTAAAGGATCTTAAGTGGAAGACCGATACGAAGTACGGTGAGCTTGATATTACCGTTAACCTTTCAAAGCCCGAAAAGGACCCGAAGGCTATTGCGGCGGCAAAGCTTATGAAGCAGAGCTCCTATCCCAAGTGCCTTCTCTGTGTGGAAAACGAGGGCTACGCAGGCAGAATGAACCACCCCGCAAGACAGAATCACCGTATTATCCCCATCACCGTGGCAGGCTCACAGTGGGGCTTCCAGTATTCTCCCTATGTTTACTATAACGAACACTGTATTGTTTTCAATTCTCAGCACACACCTATGAAGATAGACGAGGGCGCTTTCGGTAAGCTTTTCGACTTCGTTAAGCTCTTCCCTCACTATTTCGTAGGCTCAAACGCTGACCTTCCCATCGTAGGCGGCTCAATCCTTGTTCACGAGCATTTCCAGGGCGGTAACTATGAATTTCCCATGGCAAAGGCTCCCATTGAAAAGGAAATCACCTTCAAGGGCTATGAGGATGTAAAGGCGGGTATTGTAAACTGGCCTATGTCCGTAATCAGAATCAGCGGCACTGACAGTGACATACTTGTGTCCCTCGGCGGTAAGATTCTCGACGCATGGAGAGGCTATACCGATGAGGATGCATTTATCTTTGCAGAAACAGAGGGTACACCCCACAACACAATAACTCCCATCGCAAGAAAGCGCGGGGATATGTATGAGCTTGACCTCGTACTCAGAAACAACATCACCACCGATGAGCATCCCGACGGTGTATATCATCCCCATAAGGAGCTTCACAACATCAAGAAGGAAAATATCGGTCTTATCGAGGTTATGGGCCTTGCAGTACTTCCCTCAAGACTCAAGACAGAGCTTAAGGCAGTTGAAGAGGCTATTCTTGCAGGTAAAGACCTTCGTGCAGACGATGTTACCGCAAAGCACGCTGACTGGGTTGATTCCTTCAAGGCAGATTACAGCTTCACAAAGGAAAACGCTGAGGATATCATCCGCAAAGAGGTTGGTCTTGTCTTCTCAAAGGTACTCGAGCACGCAGGTGTATATAAGACCTGCGATAAGGGCAGAGAGGCATTTCTCCGTTTTGTAGAACACCTCAATAAATAAGCAGAAAAGTTCTTTGGATTCTTTTCTTTCAGGAAAAATTCCTCTTGCGGTGCCCGAAATTCATTGCGGCTTGGAGCGCCTATGAATTTCGACCGCTGCGCCATCCTCGCCTCGCTTCATCCGCCACCGGCGGCGCTTCGGTGACGAAGCCTGCCCGGCGAGGGCTGTAAATTAACCAAAGAATAATCATAACGGCGGGATGAATAATCCCGCCACTGTTTTATAAAGGAGAAACTTCGTATGGTTTTAACTCAGTTTAATCCCATTGCCGAAGAAGCGGAAATCCGTTCCTTTCTTTCGGATGAAGCAAGGGATATAAAAATATCCGTTGTTGAGGTAACAGGCTCAACCAATGAGGATATGAAAAAAAGAGCAAGAGAGGGAGAAGATGAAATCTCCCTGCTTATAGCTAACAGTCAGACTGCGGGCAAGGGAAGTAAGGGCAGAAGCTTTTTCTCTCCCGACGGTACCGGGATTTATATGAGCCTTCTGCTTCGTCCCGACTGCACCGCTGAGGAGAGTACTCTTCTTACGCCTATGGCGGCGGTTGCAACGGCTCTTGCAATAGAAAAGGTCACAGGTACCGAGGCTAAAATAAAGTGGGTAAACGATATTTTTGTCGGCGACAGAAAGGTTTCGGGTATTCTCACCGAGGGTGAGGCAGAAAAGGGAGAAAACCGTCTTTCCTGGGCAGTTGTAGGCATCGGTATAAACATAAAGCGACCCGAGGGCGGTTTCCCCGCCGAGATAAAGGATATCGCAGGTGCGGTTTATGAGGGTACGGAAAACCTGAGAAACCGAATTGCGGCTGAGGTTGTGAACGGATTTGTTCACTTCTATAAAAGACTCACCGAGCGCAGTTTTTATGAGGAGTACAGAAAGAGACTTTTCATTCTTTCAAAGGAGGTTACAGTTACCCTTGCAGATGAAAGCTTTACTGCTACGGTAATTGACCTCGACCCTATGTTCCGTCTGAAGGTAAAACTATCTGACGGTAGCGAGAAGCTGCTTTCAAGCGGAGAAGTGAGCGTGAAAGTAGTCAGTAGCCGGTAGTCACGCGCCGACGCGGCATAAAAGAAAACAATCCTACCCGTGAAGGCTTTATATAAAAAATAAACCGTCGGAATTCCGACGGTTTTCTTAATACTGTTAAAGGTATTTTCTGAGCAGGGTACCCAGCTCCTCCTCGGTGGTAAGAAGTCTTTCGGTTATTTCTCTTGAACGGTCGTCTGCCTTAGTGAAGGTGTTGAGGTATTCACTAAGCTGACTTATACCCATATTACAGCCCTCAAGCATAAGCTTTGCTATTGTTTTATCCTTGGGACTCTCGAGAAGGCGTATGTTTATTTTCATCCAGCTCATAAGCCGTGCCATACCTGACGGGTCTTTGGATTCCTCGCCTGCCTTTTGAAGCTCTGCGTTTATTTCATTGTCGATGTATTCGTGCTTATTGAGATATTCCACAAGCTCATCACGTAAAGCGGCACTGTCCACGTTGTCGAGAACCTCTTTGATTGAATTGATTGCAGTTTTTGCTCCTGCCTGACTTTTCTTAAGTAATACCGTAGATTGATTTTCTTCCATAGCAGCCTCCAACTTTATTTTTAATATAAGTATAGACAGAAAATGTTTTTTTATGCAAAAATACCGATGCAGAGCATCGGTATTTTTGCAGTAATTTGAATGAGGTAACTATGAAAACGAAAAATATACAAAATCAAAAGTAGTGTCTAACTACTGCTTCACTGTAACACTTTTGTCAAAATTAGTCAACAGTGTAAACTGAATGTTAACAACTTCTTAATACTTTTTCGTTTAGAGAAAAAGAAAACCGCTGCATATTTATGAATTACATAAATATACAGCGATTATATGTTTTTATGGTATAAAATTTATTTAGCGCCGAACATTGCAAGAAGGAAACCTGCTGCAACTGCGGAGCCGATAACGCCTGCAACGTTGGGACCCATAGCGTGCATAAGAAGGAAGTTTTTGGGATTATACTTTCTGCCTTCGTTCTGAGCAACACGGGCTGCCATGGGAACTGCGGAAACGCCTGCGGCACCGATAAGGGGGTTAACCTTACCGCCGGTGACTACATAGAGAATCTTGCCGAGGAGAAGTCCACCCACGGTTGAGAATGCAAATGCGAAAAGACCGAGGCCTACTATAAGGAGGGTTTCAGTCTTAAGGAAAGTCTGACCGTTGGTTGTAGCGCCTACCGTAAGACCGAGCATAATGGTAACGATGTTCATAAGAGCGTTCTGCGCTGTGTCGGAAAGTCTGTCAACAACGCCGCACTCTTTAAAGAGGTTACCGAGCATAAGGAAGCCGAGAAGAGGAGCAACATCGGGAAGAATGAATGCGCAGATAACAAGAACAACAACGGGGAAGATAATTTTTTCTATCTTTGAAACCTTGCGAAGCTGCTTCATTTCAACCTTACGTTCCTTTTCGGTTGTAAGAGCCTTCATAATGGGCGGCTGGATAAAGGGGATAAGTGCCATATATGAGTATGCGGCAACGGCGATGGGGCCTAAGAGGTGACCTGCAAGCTTACCTGTAAGGAAGATAGCAGTCGGACCGTCTGCACCGCCTATGATTGCGATTGAAGCTGCCTCATTAGGAGCAAAACCTACAAGAATAGCTACAACGAATGCAACATAAATACCGAGCTGAGCAGCTGCACCTAAAAGAAGTGACATGGGATTTGAGAGGAGAGGGCCGAAGTCGGTCATACAACCGATACCAAGGAAGATAATACAGGGGAAGATACTTGACTTAACACCTGCATATATAAGTCTGAGAACGCCGCTGTCATACCAATGGGCTCCCTCAACTAAGTTTGATGTATCCATAAGTCCCGTGGGGTCATCCATAAGACCTGCACCGGGAAGGTTTGCAAGAAGAATGCCGAAGGCGATGGGAACGAGAAGCAGAGGCTCACACTTCTTTGCTATTGCAAAATAGAGAAGTACGAAGGAGACAAGAATCATAACAAGATTCTGCCACAGGAAGGTACCGTCTGCGAAAAGTGCATTAAAGCCTGATGATCCCCATAAGCCGACAAGGACATCTTTAATCATTTCCATTTAAGAAATCTCCTTTTCTTTTATAATTATACTTTCGGGAATCACATTACAACGAGTACGTCGTCTGTATTTACTGTTGAGCCTTTTGAAACGAGAAGCTGCTTTACGGTACCGTCACAGGGAGCAACGATGTCGTTTTCCATTTTCATAGCTTCAAGAACAAGAAGTACGTCACCGGTCTTTACTGTCTGGCCGACTGTAACGTTGACGCTGAGAATTGTGCCGGGCATGGGTGAGGGTACCTTTGTGCCGTCGCCTGCAACTGCGGCGGGGGCGGGAGCCGCAGCTGCAGCAGTTGCAGCAGGTACGGGAGCTGCAACGGGTGCAGTCGCTTCTGTTACGTTAAGAAGTACCGCATCTGTCTCGGTAACTTCAACCTCATAATTTTTACCGTTTAATGTAACTACGTATTTCATTATTTTTCGTCCTCCATAAGTTTGATTGACTTGAATGAAAGTCTGTTAAGGGGAATACCGCTTTTATCTGATACGATAGCCATAATAACGGCGGCGGTTTTTTCGTCTGTGTTGATAAGCTCAAGCTCACCCTGATTCATACCTGCGGGCATCGGTACGCCTGCGGGAGTTGTCACAGCGGGAGATGTAGCTTCGTTTGTGTTTTTGCCTGCGGCCTTTGCCTCGAAGGCTCTGATTACCTTTGAAACAAGGAGTATAAGTCCTGCAATAACTGCAAGAATACAGATAACTGTAATGATGCCGATAACCGAGCGGAGAATAGCTTCGCCGATAGGCATTTTTATTGAATAATCACTTGTAAAAAGCATTTACCGTACCTCCTTATACTTCTCTGATGGTGTATCTGAAGGTGTTTCTTACCTTTTCGTCACGCTTGTCGAAATAAGCCTCAGCCTGAGCAGGGAATGCAATGTAGGAAAGTACGTCTTCTTCGCTCTTTGCCTTGTCGCCGATTTCTTCCTTTGCTTTCTCCATATAAGGCTCGAGAGTATCTGCAAAGCGGCAGGTTACGGGCTGTTCGTCACCGAGAATCTTCTTTGCAAGCTCTGCGTTAACCTCGCCGGGTGCTTTGCCGTAGAAGCCGAAGAAGTAGTTCTTGATTTCCTTTGATACGTTCTTGTATCTTTCGCCTGCAAGTACGTTCTGGGTTGCCTGAACGCCGACCATCTGGCTCATGGGAGTAACAAGGGGAGGATAACCTAAGTCCTCACGTACTCTGGGTACTTCGAGAAGTACCTCTTCAAACTTGTCGAGCTTGCCTGCGGCTGTAAGTTGAGCAACAAGGTTTGAAAGCATACCGCCGGGTACCTGATAAGAAAGAGCGTCAGTATCATTTGCAAGAACAACGGGATTGAGAAGTCCGCTTTCGAGAGCCTTCGCTCTGATGGGCTTGAAGAAATCGTTGATTTTCTTGAGTACGTCCATATCAACATCGATGTCGTAGCCCTGCTGTCTGAGAGCGTAAACAAGAGTTTCCGTGGGGGGCTGTGAAGTACCGCCTGAGAAGCAGGAGATAGCAGTGTCGATAACGTCTGCACCTGCCTCAACTGCCTTCTGGAGTGTGAGTGCACCGAGACCTGTTGTTGAGTGAGTGTGTACAACAAGGGGGAGCTTTACCTCTGCCTTGATTGCCTTTATAAGGTCATAAGCCTCCTGAGGACCCATGATACCTGCCATGTCCTTGATGCAGATTGACTTAACGCCCATCTTTTCCATATCCTTTGCAAGCTCAACGTACTTTTCAAGGGAGTGGATGGGAGAGAGTGTGTAGCAGATTGTACCTGAAGGATGTGCGCCGCACTTGAGAGTCTCGTCGACGGCAACCTCGATATTGCGAAGGTCGTTGAGAGCGTCGAAGATACGGATAATATCGATGCCGTTTTCTACGCTCTTTCTGATGAAGGCACGTACAACGTCATCGGGATAGTGCTTGTAGCCTAAAAGGTTCTGACCTCTGAGAAGCATCTGAAGCTTTGTGTTGGGACAAGCCTTACGGATTTTTCTGAGTCTTTCCCAGGGATCTTCACTGAGATAACGAAGGCATGAGTCGAAGGTTGCGCCGCCCCAGCATTCAAGTGAGTAGTAGCCTGCCTTATCAAGCTCGGGAAGAATTTTTTCAAATTCCTCAAAGCCCATTCTTGTTGCGATAAGGGACTGATTGGCGTCACGAAGGATAGTTTCTGTAAATTGTACTTTCAAATTATCACCCCATAAATATATTTTTAAAATTGTTTCTTAAGTGAGAAAAAGAGAAAATATTCTAAAATTTTCCACCATTTTATATAATACTGAAAAAAAAGAATATTGCAAGAGCTTTTTTGTTTTTTCGCTATTATTATTTTTTAACTTGCATTCAGGATATTATTCGTTGTAAATGAAAAAAGACGGCTGCTATTATAACAACCGTCTTGTATTCAGTTTCAGGCTTCGGTAAATTCCTTGCGCTTGCGGATCAGCGCCGATATACCTATTGATGATATTATACCGATTATACTTCCTAAAATGGCAGTGATTCCGTTGACTACTGAATATCCTGTTGATTCCAGTGTTTCTATTCCTACGATAAGAAGAATAAGAATGTTTATAAACGAGCTTAAAACACACGAAATAAAAACTTCTAAACCGTAGCAGCCGATATAGCTGATGCCGTTTTTTACTCCTTTTCCCAAGAGGAAGGCGAGAGCGCAAACAAGAGCTATTATGAATAGGCTATTTGCTGCGTAGAGAAAATAAGTGATGGCGTTATATAATGAATAATCTATATTTACTGTAGCAAAACCGAGGATAAAACTCTGGATTAAAATGATTACGAAATCTAAAAGAAAAGTGCCGAAAACAACGATGGCAGCCTTCCCTACTGTGAAGCCTTGCTTTTTCTTAGGTGTCACGGGGTTTCCGAGTTGGTCATAGCCGGCAGTCGCAGGCTTGAACTTTTTATCTGCTTTCTTTTCAAGGGAATCTATTATAACAAGTGTAATAACGGAGAAAATACCACCGAGAACGGGTAAAGCGACATTATTGATTATTATGCTGCCAACAGTAGATAATGATCCCCTACTATCAGTTAAATAAAGCAGAGCATACAGAAGGTATGAAAGGCTTGTTTTTAAAAGAAGACCGATTTCAAGACAAGCTGAAAATTTTAAAGAGCCCCTGACGCCGCGATAACAGAGAAAGCCTGCAACACCCGCTGCTAAAAGGCAAAAAAGATTAAAAAGTAAGGTTGATAAGTTTGTATGTATCTGATATTGCTGGTATTCCGCATACATTTCGGGAAAGGTAAAATAATCCGGAAGCGTAAGCGAGTTTATAATGCTTGTAATCAAGTTCGGCAAAGCTGAAACAAGTACAACAAAAAACATCACAAGCGGGCCCACAAAAGCGGGAAGCGGCTTTTTCTCTTGTCTGAGCTGCACAGGCGAGTAATAATATTGCTGTTGATTATAATTCATGTTGTTTTCCATTTTTTTCTCTCTCCTTTTTAATATTCTGTTCCTATACATTTATATCACGAAAAAACAGATATTTCAAGAAGCGTGAGGATATTATTTCCGCCAGGGAAAGTGCCGAGAGGGAGAATGCAA
>JAZUAZ010000233.1:0-7609 GCA_045638245.1 Acutalibacteraceae bacterium
CCTGCCGCAACTGACAGTATATGCCTGAGCTTTTCTCCGAAGGCTTTTTCGGTGCCCTCGCTCATAATTTTCATACCGTAAAGAAAAAGACCGATACCGCAAAGAAGATTGATAAAATATTTCATAATGCACCCGTAAAAATGAAGCTTTACAGTATAGTTATTCAGTAACGGAGAAAATATGAGAAACAGAAGCTAATTATTCAGTGAAAACAAAAAAGTCATCCGTCATTGACAGATGACTTTTGATTATCGGTTGCGAGCTTATCTCTTGAGTACTTCTCCTGTTTTTGCATTTATGATGTTATTGAAAACACTGATATGGCTTGTGGAAATGAATTTATCAAGGTGAAGTGAGCCGAAGTACCAGTGCTTGAAGCTGCAGATTCGGCTGATATCCTCAAGGTATGTGTTGATAGCGGTGATGCTCGCATCACTACCTGTGTCAAGGAGAAGGAAGTCCTTGATTTTTGCGGGAGGCTCATGGGTGATGATGATGTCAACATTACCGTCGTACTGCTGAAGATTGTCAACACCCTCAACAAGCTCCTCTCTTGTGGGGATTTCCATTTCCGACCAGGTGTCCATTTCGTATCTGTATTCAAGGTCGGGACTTTCACCGCCGCCCATAGTAAAGATTTTAACATCCTCTATGGTGAAAATCTGTCCCCTCATAAGGTGGAAGATGTTCGAAGCAATATGATGTACCTTGCCACCGTTCCACTTTTTAATTTTGAGCTTTGAGAGCATTTCAAAATTCTCGTGGGTACCGTCAACAAAGCATATATTATATTTTTTCTTATTGAGCTTTTTGAGAGCATTCATTTCCTCCTTACCGCCGTCCCAGATGAAGCCGAAGTCGCCGCAGATGATGAGAGTATCGCCTGCCTTGAGCTTTTTAAGTCTGGGGTCATCGAAGCGGGAAAGAATACCGTGAGTATCGCCGGTTACGTATATCATGTAATAAACCTGAAACAGAGCTCTGTCCCTTTCTTAAAAATTCATTTTTTGTTAAATGAAAATACTGTACTTTTACTTATATTACTGTTATAATAAAGTACTGAATAAACTTTGCGTATATATATTATCACAACTCATCGGATAATGCAAATATAAAAGGAAAATTTCAATAACTTTACATATCGGAGTGGATTTTAAAATGAAAAGATTTATCTGTCTTTTGCTGACAGTGATTATATTAGTCAGCTTCAGTGCTGTTTCGTCATCGGCTCTTTACGGCTCGGGTGATGCAACGAAGGAGCTGCATTCGCAGGCTTACTATCTTGAAAGTCTTGACGAGGGTACTGTTTTCTTTGATAATGACAGTGAGGTGCAGGTACCCATTGCAGGCTTCAGTAAGATAATATCTGCGGTTGTAGCCCTTGAGAAATGGCACACTATAGAAGGTGAAATAACACTTACAAAGGAAGCTCTTTCCGTTGTTACCTACGGTATAGGTTACAGAACTGCGATTTACAAGGCGGGGGAGACTGTTTCAAGAAAAGAGCTTTTTGACTGTCTTCTTGTTTACAGTGCCAATGATGCATTGAGTGTAATTGCTCATGACACATACGGTACAGAGGATGAATTTATCAGACAGATGCAGGCTCTGTGCGATAAAATAGGCTGTACTTCAACGGTAATCAAAAATATTACAGGCTATGACACAGAGGGACAGTACACGACGGTACGTGATGTGGCAAAAATTATAAAATATGCCTATTCTATACCTGCCTTTGCTGAGAGCTTTGCTCTTTCAGGTATAACTCTTGCGGCTACACCATTGAATGACGAGAGGTATTATCCTTCAGGAAATAAGATGACAAACAGCGGTGTACCTGATTATTATCATTCATCAGTTGTTGCGGGAAAGTATACCAGCACATCTGAGGCAGGCGAGTGTATCGCCGTTATATCGAATCAGGACGGATATTCATATCTCACCGTTGTAATGGGCGGTAAGCTTGAGGATATAGACAGTGATGAAGTAAAGGAAAACACTTCAATGACTGATGCAAAGCGGATGCTTGACTGGGTATATTCAAACATAAGATACAGAACTGTCGTTGTACCGACTCAGACCGTGACTGTAATAGAGGTTGATGCCGGTAAGGATGCGGACACTCTCAGACTTGTTCCCGAAGGTGAAATTTCAGCTCTTGTACCCGCAAATGCAACACCGGATTCAGTAAAATTCACCGTTATTGAAGGTCCTGTTGACAACAAGGTAACCGCTCCGGTGCAGGCAGGTGATATCATCGGTAAGGCAGAGGTCGAATATTCCGGTATTAAAATAGCCACGGTAAATCTTGTTGCGGCAAACAGTATTGAAATGAGCTTTACGGGCCTTTTTATGTCGTGGATTTCATCCGTACTGTCCTCAAAGATTTTTGTGCTTGTGGTGGCACTTCTCACTATTGCAGCTATTGCTTTCTTCCTTATGAATCTGCTTGAATACAGAAAGGCACTGAAGGCTCAGGAAAGTGACGAGATAAAAGTAAAGAAGGAAAAAAAGACAAAAAAAGAAGATAAAGTCGTTAAAGACGAAGATGGCATTAAGAAAAATCAGGAGAAAAAGTCTAAAAAAGATACTGAAATATGAATAAAAAGAAAAATATGCGTCTGTGAAGCAGGTTCTGTACGGTGTTTGCTTGACAGTAGGCATAAAAATATTGTATATTATAGTTGTAAACTGGAAAAATTATATTCGTTTTTCAGGAAGGATGGAACTATGAAAAAGATAATTAAATTATGTTTGGCTGTCATTATTGCTGTTGTTGCGGCGATATGTGCTTTCTGTGTAACAGGTATGGCGGCTGACAGTGAGGAAAACTGGATAGGTGCATGGGGTACCGGTGCAACTGAAATCGGTATAGAAGGTTATAGCTCCATTACACCTTATGTGGGTAAGGTTACAATGAGAACTGTAATTACACCCACTGCAGACGGCTCTAAGGTGCGCTTCAAGATTTCAAATCTTTACGGAGACGAGGATCTTGTTGTTACTAAGGTTACCGTTGCAAAAAGTGTAAAGGGCTCGAAGGTAAACACCTCTACCTTAAAGATAGTAACCTTTAACGAGGGTTTTCAGGGTGTGACCCTTGCTCCCGGTAAGGAAATTTACACCGATCCTGTTGTTTTTGATGTAAAAGCCGGCGAGGATATTGCCATCAGCATTTATGCTGAGGAATTCACCGAGGTCAAAACAATGGGTCTTTCAGGTGCGGACACTTATCTTACCTTCGGTGAGGACAGCACTTTAAAGGAAACCTTTGCTCTTATTCCTACTTTTCTTGAGGGTGAGGACATAGGAAAGGTAATATCAGCTCTTTTAGGCACAGATATTGACCTTAACCTCGGATACAGCTTTATCAAGGTTGTACCCATGGTTGTTAATATGGATGTTCTCAACGACAGCGGCTACTCGGTTGTAGTTATCGGTGACTCCACTGTAGCAAATGAATTTCCTCTTTACCTTTCTCAGCAGTTAAACGATGCAGGCATTACAAATGTAGGTGTCGTCGGTAAGGGTATATTCGGTAACAAGCTTCTGAGTAACGGACTCGGTATCGGCGGTAAGATTTACGGCAAATCACTTCTTGAACGTCTTGATGTTGATGCTCTTCAGGCTTCAGGCGTAAAGTATGTTGTTCTTAAAATAGGCTGTAACGATATTGTGCATCCCGTCTGCACTGATATGCTTTCCGAGCAGCCTACCGCTCAGGATATTATCAACGGCTACAAGCAGGTTTTTGAAAAATGCCACGAGGCTGGTATAAAGGTTGTTGTGGTTGGTATTACTCAGTGGAAGGGCAACACAAGAAACTACTTTGGCACAGGTGACAAGTACATAAGAACTGACGAAGAGTTCAAGGCGGACTGGAAGATTGCTCTTGAAGTAAACAAGTGGCTCGCAACCACAAAGGAGCATGACGGTTACGTTAACTACAATGATATTTCCTGTAACCCCCTTGATCCCGATGCTCTTTATCCCGAATATACAATTGATGGCGTACATCCCTCCGATACACTTCAGAAGCTCTGGGCGGAAAAATTCCCCCTCAGCCTCATCGGTATCGGCAAGGCTGTTAATGACATAAAGCTTGACAAAACTTCAACCACACTTTACGTTGGTTTCGGAAAAAGACTTACCGCAACAGTAAGCCCTGCCGATGCAAGCAATAAGGAGCTTGTATGGTTCTCCTCAGATACGTCAATTGCAACAGTAAGCCAGAGCGGTTATGTCAAGGCTCATAAGGACGGTACTGCTTATATCACCGTTCAGACTACCGACGGACTTTATTCGGCTACCTGTCGCTTTAAAATTACAACGAGAGTGGAGTCGGTTTCTCTTAGTAAGACGAGTGCAACCATTTATACAACTGATAAGCTCACTCTTAAGCCTACAATTGTTCCTTCAAATGCAACCGTAAAGGACGTTACGTGGGCATCATCAAACACAAAGGTTGCTACGGTTGACAAAAACGGTGTTGTTACCGGTGTAGGCTCAGGTAAGTGCGTTATAACGGTAACATCTGTAAACAAGGGACGTACCGCAACTTGTAACATTACAGTTAAAAAGAAAACTGAGGTTTCAGGTATTTCAATCAGCCGTACCTCACTTAATATGTATAAAAACAAGACATATACACTTACTGCAACAATCAGCCCCTCAAATGCAACCTATAAGGATATCAAGTGGTCATCCTCAAACTCAAAGATAGTAAAGGTTGATTCAAAGGGCAAGCTTACCGCAGTTGCAGCAGGTACTGCAACGATTACTGCGGCATCAAAGGATAATCCGCTTGTTAAAAAGACCTGCACTGTCAAGGTTCTTGTCAAGACTACGGGCGTAAAGCTCAACAAGACATCTGCAACGGTGTATACAGATAATAAGATTACTCTCAAGTTCACCATGTCACCCTCTGATGCAACAAATAAGAATGTAACCTGGACATCATCGAACACAAAGGTTGCAAAGGTTGATAAAAACGGTGTTGTTACCGGTGTGAAGAAGGGTACTTGTACTATTACCTGTACAACCAAAAACGGAGGCTTTACCGCAACGTGTAAGATAACGGTAAAAACCTCAACCAAGACTACCTCAGTAGCCTTCCCAAAGAAGACTCTTACAATAACCGACGGTACTCTTGTAGCCCTCGGCGCAACGGTAAAGCCCTCAAATGCAACAAATAAAAAGATTATCTATACTTCATCTAATCCTAAGGTTGCAAAGGTTTACGCCAGCGGAAACGTTTACGGCGTAACACCCGGTACCGTAACCATTACGGCTAAAACCGAGGATACGGGAAAGACCGCAACCTGCAAGGTAACTGTTAAGGCGGTATATCCGGAATCAGTAAAGCTCGATGCAAAGAAGCTTACTATAAAGGCCGGAGAAATCGTTCAGCTTACCGCAACAGTTTCTCCCTCTAACTGTTCATACAGATCAGTAACTTGGAAGTCGAGTGCTCCTTCATCGGTATATGTAAGTAAAACCGGCTCGGTAAAGGGTCTTAAGGCGGGCACAACAGCAACAATTACCTGTACCACCAATTCAGGCAAGAAGGTTGCAACCTGTAAGGTAACGGTCAAGGCTATACCTGTTACAGGCGTAAAGATTGACAAGGCATCCGTAACACTCAATACAGATCAGACCTACAGACTCAATGCGATTATTGCACCGTCAAACGCTTCAAATAAAGAGGTGGTATGGAGCAGTGCAAACACAAGAGTTGCAAAGGTCAGCTCTAAGGGTCTTGTAACTCCGGTCGGTAAGGGCACCACAATAGTTACCTGTACCACAAAGGACGGAGAGTTTACATCCTACTGTGTAATAAAGGTAAATGCAATAAATGTCCTTGGCGTTAAGCTTAACAAGACAAATCTTATTGCAAACAAGGGAGCATCCTTTACTCTTGTTGCAACGGTTACACCCTCTAATGCTACTAATGCAGGCGTAACGTGGAAGTCAACGAATACCAAGGTTGCAACGGTACAGAACGGCGTAGTCAAAGCCGTAGGTATAGGCACCTGCGAAATCAAGGTATATACCGATGACGGAAACTATATAGCTACCTGTAAGCTACAGGTAATTAACTGATAAATAAGGAAAGTTCTTTGGTTACTTTCTTTCAAGAAAGTAACGCCGGTCCGGCGAGGACAACAATAAAAAAGAAAGAGCGTCGGGATTATCCCGACGCTTTTAGTTTTGTCTGTTTATTACACTCCCGCTTTTCTGAGTGCATTACATATTTTATCAAGAAACAGTACCATAAATACGATCTGTAAAGCTCCCATAATTCCCGCCTGAGGAATTCTCATTACGAACTTTGCCCAGAAGGGTGCACCGTAATAGAAGGAAAGCCAGAAGCTGTTGAGAAACAGAGAGCATATGATCTGACTTGTGAAAACAGAAAGGAAAATTCTGATATGGTTTTTTTTATCAAAAGAGATGAAGAAGCGTTCACTTTTCAGACTGAGGAACAAACCGAAAATAAGTCCCGAAACGGCAGCGGTAACGGTAAAGCCTATCTGGAAGGGGCCGCCTGTGGGGAAAATTATTGCGCCGAGGAAATCACCCAGACTGTAAACTGCTACTGAACCGATTATTCCGAAATATCTTGCGGCAATAACAACGGGAATAAAGGACATTGAAAACCTCATTGAGTCACCGATCGGTATAACGAGGAACCTTGCAAAAACAATTTGCATAGCACATAAAAGTGCAAGGCAGCAAAGGTGGGAAAGTTGTTTTTCTGTTTTTGAGCGAAATCTTTTTGCCATAAAAAGCACTTCCTTTATTTTTCTGCAATTCCGCCGAAAGATAAAGGAAGTTATAGCTTCTCTTAATATTTACAGCGGGATGCGGCTGATGTATCGCAAGAGAAAAACTCTATTCGTTCCCGAAGCAACTCCCCGTCTTCGGAACACTGAGCGCACAAAAGCCTACTCTGTTTTTTTAGAATATATCACTTTTCTGAACTTAAGTCAATAGTCAGAATTTAAAAAGTCTTCTGAATTTTTTCTGCCACACGGCAAGATAAAGGGAAATGACGTTGGTAACGCCTTTGTCAAAGACAATGAAAACAATATTTCCGAGACCGAGAAGGATTTTCGGCATATGTTTTGCAAAAGCGCCGAATTCACCTTCAATGCCCATGAGCTTTTCGTAAGGCATACCGAATACGTAGATCATAAAAAGATATGCGCCTATCATAGCTGCGTTGAAAACGGCGAATTTTATTGCATACTCCACAGGTCTTTTCATCCTGCTTTCAAGTATTGCCTTGAGTATCGGATAATATCCGAAGAAGGCAACGTAAAGCATAACCGCTTCCTTATTAGGTACTGTAATCAGAGAAATTACCGAGGTGGATATATACACCGTTATTGCCCAGCGTGAACCCATTTCCACAACAGCAAAAACGATAAGCATACTTGCTATAGCGGGCAGAGCATAAACGAATATTTCCAGAGCCGACGGGATAAGCAAAATTACCGAAAGTGCAGTGAGCATGGCTCCAAGAGCAACCTTTGCACTGTTATTATTTCTTTTCATATCAGCAGCACTCTATAAGGTCTCCGCCCATACATTCGCAGCAGCAATC
>JAZUAZ010000234.1:0-1877 GCA_045638245.1 Acutalibacteraceae bacterium
GCATGAGATTTGTGTATTCAAGGTCGATGCCTTTGAGCTTCTCATCGCCCTCATCGATCTTCTTTGACAGTTCCTTCATCTGTGCGAAGATAGGTGTTACATCTTCGCCGTTCTTTTTGAGCTGAGGAATTGATTTGGAAACCTTATTCTGTTCGGCTTTAAGTGCCTCTGTTTCAGAAATAAGAGCACGTCTTTGTGTGTCGAGGACGATAATTCTTTCAATTTCCTCGCGCGCATCCTTTCCTTTGTTTGCAAGACGGGTTATAACGTCTTCGGTGTTTTCTTTGATGTATTTAATGTCAAGCATTTTATTAACTCCCTTGTTTTATGCAAATAAATTTTCGGTGTTTTCGTTGCCTAAGAGTTTCTTTAACAGCTCTTCAAGCTCATTGGCGTCTGTATATGCAACGGTGATGCTCTTGCTGCGCTTTGTATGTGAAATCTTAACCTTCAGACCGCACATTTTCTCAATTCGGTCCTCGAGTGATGAGTAGTAATTCTTTTCGATAAGCTCGTTCGGGTCAGCTTCTTTTGGCTCGACTTCAGGCGAAAGATTAAGCTTCTTTACATAATCCTTGAGCTGAGCGTGCTTTTCATAACCGGGAAGAAGCCAGTCAAGTCCGCTGTCATACTTCCATTCAATAAACTGACCGAATTCCTGACCCATAAAGGTAAGCTTTTTACCGGGATGAGCCATAAGGTAGCCTAAAAAGGAGCGTATTCCTCTGAATTTATCATCGTAGTCACCGGGCATCTTGCCGATGAGTGAGCATTTGCCGTGTACAACCTCATCGTGTGAGATGGGAAGAATAAAGTTCTCGGAAAAAGCATAGAAGAAGGAGAATGTAAGAAGATTGTGATTGTACTTTCTTGAAAGACCGTCCATTGAGAAGTAACGCAGGGCGTCATTCATCCAACCCATATTCCACTTGAAGTTGAAGCCGAGTCCACCGATGTCGGTAGGCTTCGTAACAAGCGGCCATGCGGTGCTTTCCTCAGCAATCATAAGAGGATTCTTGAACTCCCTGAATATGCCGGAGTTGAGCTTTCTGAGAAATTCAACCGCTTCAAGATTTTCATTTCCGCCGTATTTATTGGCAATCCACTCGCCGTCCTTACGGCCGTAGTCGAGATAGAGCATTGAGGCAACAGCGTCAACACGAAGACCGTCAATGTGATATTTATCCATCCAGAAGGCTGCTGATGAGGTAAGGAAGGAAACAACCTCATTTCTGCCGAAGTCGAAAATCTTAGTACCCCAGTCCTTATGCTCTCCCTTTTTCGGGTCCTTGTATTCATAGCAAGCCTCACCGTCAAAATCAGCAAGTCCGTGCTCATCCTTCGGGAAGTGTGCGGGTACCCAGTCAAGAATAACGGATATACCGTTCTGATGGCACTTGTCAACAAAGTACATCAGATCGTCGGGAGTACCGTAACGTGAGGTTGCGGCAAAATAGCCGATTACCTGATAACCCCATGAACCGTCAAAGGGATACTCACTCAGAGGCATAAACTCAATGTGGGTATAGCCCATATCCTTGACATAGGGAATAAGATTTTCTGCAAGATCTCTGTATGAATAAGGATTGCCGTCCTCGTGAATTTTCCAGGAGCCTGCGTGTACCTCGTAAATATTCATCGGAGACTCATATACGTTTGTATTTGCCTTCTCAGTCTGCCATTTGCTGTCCTTCCATTTATATGAACCAAGCTCATAAATCTTTGAGGCAGTTTCAGGTCTTGTCTGTGAGTGGAAGGCATAGGGGTCGCACTTAGCGGTTTTCTTTCCCGAGGGAGCTGTTACAAGAAACTTATAGCAATCATACTGCTTTACGCCCTCAAGGTAGCATTCCCACATTCCGGCATCATTGATTTTA
>JAZUAZ010000235.1:0-2543 GCA_045638245.1 Acutalibacteraceae bacterium
GGCGTCTCCCCTTGCGTATTTTGACATCTCTCTGAAGGGATAGAAGGTTGTCTGACGGAAAGCTCCCCCACCCGTCTTTGTGAAAATGGGTGCGATAACATTAACAAGCTGAGCAAGGCAGGCTATTTTCACTCTGTCGGCATGACGAAGCAGCGTGATAAGCATACAGGCAACCACAAGAGCATCCTCAAAGTTATAAATATCCTCAAGCTGATTGGGTGCAGTTGACCATCTTTCAACAGGCGCACCGTTGGAGTGATACCATACATTCCACTCATCAAAGGAAAGATTTATCTGCTTCTTACTTCTCTTCTTTGCCTTCACAAAGTCACATACGCAGATAACACTGTAAATAAAGTCGTCAAGCTCAAGGCTCTTTGCAAGGAAGGTGGGAGTATCCTTACGGTGATTATCGTAGTACTGATGAAGAGATATATAGTCAACATTATCGTATGCAATATCAAGTGCCGTTGCTTCCCAGTCACCGAAGGTGTTCATTCCTCGTGAAGATGAGCCGCAGAGTACGGTTTCGATTGAGCCGTCAACCCACTTCATAAGCTTTGCCGCTTCGTTGGCAGTACGTCCGTACTCCGACGCAGTCTTTGCACACATCTGCCAGGGTCCGTCCATTTCGTTGCCGAGGCACCAGAGCTTTACATTCCACGGGTCCTTGTAGCCGTGGGCAATACGCATATCGGAATACTTTGAGTTGTTTTTATGGTTACAGTACTCAACGAGGGCTCTTGCCTCATCGGGGCCTCTTGTGCCTAAATTAACTGCCATCATAGGTGCAGTCTTTGCCTTCTGACACCAGCGCATAAATTCGTTTGTACCAAACTTATTAGGCTCGGTAACCCCCCACGCAAGCTCAAGTCTCGGAGGTCTCTGCTCCACGGGTCCTACACCGTCCTCCCAGTTGTAGCCTGAAACAAAATTTCCGCCGGGATAACGGACTACAGGTACATCGAGCTCATTGATAAGCTCGATTACGTCCTTTCTGAAACCGTCTTCATCTGCAAGTGGATGACCCGGCTCGTATATACCGCCGTATACTGCTCTGCCTAAATGCTCAATAAATGAGCCGAACATTCTTCTGTCAATGCTGCCGATTTTCATTTCGGCGGCAAGAGTTATCTTTGCTTTCATATTTT
The DNA here is from genome assembly GCA_045638245.1 of Acutalibacteraceae bacterium. Classification (GTDB taxonomy): domain Bacteria; phylum Bacillota; class Clostridia; order Oscillospirales; family Acutalibacteraceae; genus UBA6857. The sequence continues at coordinate 1,152 of JAZUAZ010000235.1, forward strand.
TCTCTCCTTGCTTTTTAGTAGCAATTTAATAATAACAGTATAACGTACAGTTGTCAATAAAAAAATCCCGCTCGAATGAACGGGATTTAATGTGTATTGGATCAACCGAAAAGATTTGAAAAATCAAGAGTTCCGTTAAAGAGCTTTGTGAAGAAGTTGAGAATAAGTGTAAAGAAGCGCATAAAGGCTCCGAGTCTTGTTGCTGTAGTAGGCTTCTCTACAGGGCGGGTAATCCACTCATACTCTGCACAATTATCCTCTGTCATAGTTGAAGCTGTATTGGTTTCGTAATCGAAGACCATAAACTGCGAGCCGCTCGTAACGGTATCAACAGTTTCGTTTGTACCGTTGAGGAATTCCCAGATGATAGGCTCAAGACAGTCGATAATGTTGTGATGAGCATTTTTGAGAATCCATGTTCTGTCGGGTACTCTGCAGGTTGAAAGGTCAACCTGTCTGTCGGGTGCGATATATTTTCCGAAGCCGAGAGCTTCACGGCTTGCGATATAATCATCGGAAAGTGTCTTTCCTACAGGAGCGGTTGTTGCTCCGTAAGCGCAATGTGTAAGACTTACAAGTGAGTCACTGAGAAGGTCTGCACCCTTGACAAGAGGCATATTCATAAAGCCGTACTTAGCAATAAAGCCGTAATGGATATTGTATTCGTCAAGCTTATCATAGAAGGCATCAAGATCCTTTGAAACGTGCTCTCTGTAATAGAGAATCTTGTCGATGAGACCAGCATACTTTGTGCGAAGCTCTGAGCCTTCTTTACCGAAAACGAGGTCAAGAGCTGCATCCATATCATCATTGTTAACCTCTGTCCAATAGTTAACCTGAGTAGCCATACCGAAGGCGTGAAGAAGTGCGGGCATAAGAGCCTTGTAAAGCTTTTCATAAAGCTCCTCAACACCGTCAAGAGCCTTATCGGTTACGTTGATCTGATTAAAGAAATCCATTGTTTTGAAAACGATTTCATAAAGAACTTCACCGAACTCAAAGCCCGGGCCAACGCCTGTTTTACCGTTGAAATCAAGCTGACCTGCATATCTTTCAATAAGCTTAGCGTCAAACTCAATCTGTCCGCTGAAGAGTTTCGAGAAAAGAGTGGATTCATTTGAAAGAACATCACAGAATATTACATTCTTGATATGGCCGAGATGACCGTATCTTTCGAGGTACGCTTTAAGAAGGCTTCCGCCCATACATCTTGCGTACATTGAAACCTGAGACTTACCTGTTGTTTCAAGAACCTGAAGCACATACTCATGGAGTCTGTCTACATGGTCATAGGGAGAAAGACGCCAGTCATATGCAAAGGCATACTGACCATTATGATCATAATTCCATGTTGATTTTGATGCTGCAATTGAATCAGCCATCGTCTTGTAA
>JAZUAZ010000236.1:0-2125 GCA_045638245.1 Acutalibacteraceae bacterium
TACTATAAGGAAAATCCGGATTCCGACGGCAGATATGCAATAATATGTCACGGCTATTCGGCCGACGGTGCGGGTATGTCGGGCTATGCCTATAATTTTTATAAAATGGGATACTCGGTTTTTGCACCTGATGCAAGATGTCACGGTGAAAGCGGCGGTGAGCTTATAGGTATGGGATACCTCGAAAAGAGGGATATTATTCAGTGGATAAGCCTTGTCACAAAGGATGACCCGGATGCACGTGTGGTTGTTTTTGGCGTATCAATGGGCGGAGCTACCTCGCTTTTCACAAGCGGTGAAGCGGATTTACCGTCCTCGGTGAAAGCGATAATATCCGACTGTGCATATACCGATGTGTATGAGCAGATAGGCAGTGCAATAAGATATTCTCTGCCGTTGGTACCCTTTTTCCCGATTATAGACTGTGCGAGTGTTATCTGTCAGCTTCTCGGCGGCTATGACCTTAAGCAAGCAAGCTGTGTCGAGGCGGTAAAAAGAAGTATAACGCCCACGCTTTTCATTCACGGCAGTGCCGATGATTACGTACCCTTCAGTATGCTTGACACACTTTACGAAAGCTGCTCTGCGGAAAAGGAAAGGCTTGTTGTTGAGGGTGCAGAGCACGCCGCGGCAGAAAGGACAGACAGTGCGCTTTACTGGAGCAGTGTGGAAGCCTTTCTTGAAAAATATGTAAGATAAAAATATCCCGCTATCCTGAAAAAAAGGACGGCGGGATTTCTCATTTTCTGTTTCTGACATATTCGGCAGGCGTAATGCCGTACTCTGCCGAAAAGGCTCTGTAAAAGCCCGCATAATCGTTGAAGCCGCAGTTTGCGGCGGCGGTGGTGGGCTTGATGCCGCTTGACATCATCTGCTTGGCGTGTATGAGTCTTTTAAGTGTTATATATCTGTGGGGACTTGTACCTACAGCCTCGTTGAAGGCGTGGGAAAGGTAATATTTGCTTACAAAAAACACCTCAGCTATTTTTTCGAGAGATAATTTTTCGCAATAGTGAATGTTTATGTAGTCAAGTACCGAAGATATAAGCGGAGAGGTTTTTGCTTCCGTGACAGGTGATGATTCTCTCAGAAGGGTAAGTCGGTTTATTTCAACAAGAAAACGGGTGAGAATCGCGCGGCAGGCAAGGTCGCTTCCGTAGTTATCCTCACTGCTTTCTCTGAGCAGCTCGTTAAGCCTGCTGTAAAAAAGCTCCTGCTCCTTGAGGCTGAGTCTGAGCAGATTCGAGTGATTGGGATTACTGTTATCAAAGCAACGTGTAAGACTTACATCATTGGAGCAAAGCTCTGCAAGGTAGTTTTTGTTTATCCACAACACAATTCTTTCGTACTCGCGCTGGTGGGGCGAAATTCTCGGTTGATGAAGCTCAAGAGGATTGATAAGAAGAATATCACCGCTTTTGAGGTTGTATGTATTACCCTCAACGCTGTATTCAACGTTACCGCCGATGAAAAAGTACACCTCGTAAAAGTCATGCTGATGTACGGGCACACCCTCAAATTTTGCATCGGAATAATGGAATATTTCGAATTTAGTGCTGGACATACTTTGTCTCGGGTCGAAAATCTGCATTGGGTTTTTACCTCCTGATTATCCGTTATAACCATAGGTTAATCATACAGCAATATTAACAATCAGTCAAGCAATTTTCACTATTTTTATTGTTAAAACAATGTGGTAATATTATAATGACTAAAAATGAGCAAAGGAGAATAGTATGAGCGGCTTTATGACTGAGGATTTTCTTCTGTACAACGAAACAGCAAGAAGGCTTTATCACGAATACAGTGAAAATCTGCCCATAATTGACTATCATTGCCATGTAAGTCCCAAGGAGATTTACGAGGATAAGAAATTTAAAAACATTACCGAATTATGGCTCGGAGGCGACCATTACAAATGGCGTCTTATGCGCTCCGAGGGCATAAGTGAGGACTATATAACAGGGGATAAGCCCGCCAAGGAAAAATTCCTTAAGTTTGCGGCACTTCTTCCCAAGGCAATCGGAAATCCCATGTACCATTGGTGCCACTTTGAGCTTAAAAGATACTTCGGCTACGAAGGTGTACTCAACGCCGACACTGCCGAAGAAGTATGGGAGCTTAC
>JAZUAZ010000237.1:0-62676 GCA_045638245.1 Acutalibacteraceae bacterium
AAAAATTCTCTGTCCTTTTCCTGTCGGTAGGTGTTTTTAAACCGTTATTTAGCAAACTTTTCTATTATAGATGTTTTCTTAAACGTCGTTAAGAGGTTTACACTAATAGCAAGATCTTTGTTTTTTAAATCTCAAGAAAACCATGTGTCCATTACACGCATTTTAGCGGAAATAAAAGCATACCAATTATAAAAAACTTGAGGGGGAAAACAAGTGAAAAGATTTTTACCGAAGGTATTACCGATAATGTTGATAATAGTCATAGCCTTGCAAAACATCAGCATTGTATTCGCACAAGACAGTGCAATAACAGTAAGCGCGAAGGCAGCGATCCTGATGGAACAGGAAACCGGTGAAATACTTTATGAAATGAATGCGAAAGAGAGGCGGGCAAGCGGTTCGGTGACAAAACTGATGTCTATCCTTCTGTTCATGGAAGCAATTGATAAAGGTGCGTACACATTGACCGATATAGTTACAGTAAGCGAGTTTGCAAATTCTATGGGCGGTTCTGAAATATGGCTCGAGGTTGGCGAAAAAATGAGTGTTGATGACCTGCTCAAAGCAATTATCATACAGTCCGCAAATGATGCGACAGTTGCGCTTGCGGAACATACTGCGGGCTCGGAGGAAGAATTTCTTAAACAGATGAACGAACGTGCAGCTCAGCTTGGAATGAATGATACTTATTATCTAAATACAACAGGATTTGATGAAGAAGGACAATACACCTGTGCTTACGACATCGCATTGGTTGCGCGAGAGCTGATGAAACATTCTCTTGTATTCAATTATACGACAATATGGATGGATGAACTGCGTGACGGGAAGACTATGCTTACAAACACGAACAAACTTCTTAAAACGTATTCGGGAATCACAGGACTTAAAACGGGTACTACTGACGATGCGGGAAATTGCTTTTGCGGTACGGCACAGCGGGACGGAATGAACTTGATTTCAGTCGTTCTCGGCAGTGAAACTTCAGATGAGAGATTTTCCGCAAGCAGAGTTTTGTTGGATTACGGATTCGCTCGATGGTCAGTTTGCAAACTGCCGCTTGAGGAGATAGAACTTCCGTCGATAAAGGTAATTGGCGGTATGGAGACAGAAATATGCGGAGAGCTTTCAACAAAAGAAATGACACTTCTTGTGCCTAAAGGAGCAGCCGATAAAGTAGAAACAACCGTGGTGATGAATACAGATGTAGGCGCACCCGTTGAAAAGGGACAGACGATAGGCGCGGTCTTATTTAAGCTTGACGGAGAAGAATTGGCGCGTATCGCTGTTTTGTCGCAATACAGTGTCGGTGAAATTACAGTGAAGTCTGCCTTTATATCGTTATGGAGCGCTTTTTTGAAGAAATAGTCAAAAAAAATGAAAACATTTTACGAATTTATTATTATTTTTGCTTGAAAAATGCAGGAATTTATAGTATGATATATGTAAAGAAAAGAGTTTAGCAACTCATTCGGAAGGAAGTATTAAAATATCATGGCAGTAACATTAAATGATAAGTATTTAAAGAGCTTTATCAACTCACATGAAATAAAGGCAATCGAACCTCAAATCGTACTTGCTGATCAGCAGTTGCGTTCCGGTACAGGACTGGGAAATGACTATATCGGATGGGTAACTCTTCCCACAGATTACGACCGTGAGGAGTTTGCAAGAATTAAAAAAGCGGCAGACAAGATTATTTCCGACACAGATATCTTCATTGTTATCGGAATCGGCGGTTCTTATCTTGGTGCAAGAGCTGCAATTGAGTTTTTGAAATCACCTCTTTATAACTCATTGCCGAAGAAAACCCCCGAGATTCATTTTATAGGTAACAGCATAAGCTCCACCATGCTCAGTAATCTGCTTACTTTGTGCGAAGGTAAAAATGTTTCCATCAATATGATCTCAAAATCCGGAACAACTACAGAGCCTGCAATTGCGTTTAGAGTTCTTCGTGATATGCTTGAGAAGAAATACGGTAAAGAAGAAGCACGTAAGCGTATCTATTGCACAACAGACAGAGCAAAGGGTACACTCAAGCAGCTTGCAACACGCGAGGGTTATGAAACCTTCGTAGTTCCGGACGATGTCGGAGGAAGATTCTCCGTATTGACAGCAGTAGGTCTTTTGCCGATCGCAGTATCCGGTGCAGATATTGATGCATTAATGGCAGGTGCCGCAAAAGCTCAAGCTGACCTTTCAAATCCTGACATTGATCAGAATCCGGCATATCGTTATGCAGCTTTGAGAAATATCCTTTACAGAAAAGGTAAAGAAGCAGAGATGCTTGTAAGCTATGAACCGTCATTCACAATGATGGCAGAGTGGTGGAAGCAGTTGTTCGGTGAGAGTGAAGGAAAAGATCAGAAGGGTATTTATCCGACATCTGCAATCTTTTCAACAGACCTCCATTCGCTTGGTCAGTATATACAAGAGGGCAGAAGAATCCTTTTTGAAACAGTTGTTCGCATAGAAGAGCCTCAAAAGGAGATCGTCATCGGTGAAGATCCGGAGAATGTTGACGGATTGAACTTCCTCAAGGGGCGCACAATGGCGTATGTTAATGAGAAGGCGTATGAAGGAACTGTTTTGGCACATACTGACGGCGGCGTTCCGAACATCGTTTTGACAGTTCCCAAGACCGATGAAAATGAGCTTGGATATTTGATCTACTTCTTTGAACTTGCATGCGCAATTTCCGGTTATGTTCTCGGAGTGAATCCGTTCAACCAGCCCGGCGTTGAAAGTTATAAGAAGAATATGTTTGCATTGCTCGGCAAACCGGGATATGAGGCTGAAAAACAAGCTCTTGAAGCTCGCCTCGAAAAGTGATATAATAAGTGTAGGGCAGTTCCCGCGTAAGCGGAAAAAATATATTGGAGGTATATAAAATGATTACATTGATTGTAGGCAAAAAAGGAACAGGCAAAACAAAGAAGCTTATTCAGATGGTAAACGATGCTGTAGTCGCTTCCAGTGGTAATGTTGTTTGCATTGAAAAAGGCACAATGATGACCTACGATATTACACATAAGGCACGTCTTGTAGATATTGAAGAGTATGCAGTAAAGGGCTATGATGCCCTCTACGGATTCATCGCAGGAATTTGCGCAGGTAACTACGATGTTACAGATATATTTGTTGATTCCACACGTAAAATTGTAGGTGAAGAAATCGATCCGATGGTAGATTTTGTTGAGAGACTTGCGAAGCTTTCCGAACTCAGAAAAACAACTATTACATTGTCGGTTTCTGCTGCTGTTGAAGAAATTCCAGAAGCAATCCGTTCGATGATCCTGGAAATTTGATTAATACGAAGCTACTGAAATACCAGGCCGAAAAAAGCTAAAAAAGTATATTGACAAAACCACGAATGTTTAGTATAATACTACGAGTGGTGTCGAGGTGTGTTCAATGATCTTAGATCTTAGAAAGGTATTCAACGGGGAAAAAAAGAAAATTTTATTTTCTGTGACTCTGGATTGGTCGGAGGAAAGTTACAACGCTTGCAAGCCGTTTGCAGCACCTGTTGAAGTATCGGGAATTGCATCGAACACTTCCGAAATCGTCTTATTGCAGTATCGTGCGGTCACAAAGCTGAGAATGCCGTGTGACAGATGCGCGAACGAAACCGAACAGGAGTTCGCAAGAGATTTTGAACACGTTTTGGTGTCTTATCTTGACGGAGAAGATACCGGAGAGGTGCTTGAAATCGGAAATAAACTCCGATTGGATATAGACGAGCTTGTACGCGACGATATGCTGCTTGAATTTCCGACCAAATTTCTCTGTAACGAGGACTGTAAGGGACTGTGTTTTATTTGCGGTGCCAATCTCAATGACGGAGATTGCGGATGCAATAAAGAAAATACAGATCCAAGGTTGGAAATCTTAAACGATTTATTAAGTTAAGAGAATTCCTTATTTCAGACAAGGAGGTGCTGAAGATGGCGGTACCGAAGAGTAAAGTATCCAAGGCAAGAAGAGATAAGAGACGTTCAAATGTGTGGAAGCTTGACGCTCCGACACTTGTAAGATGCAAGCAGTGCGGTGCATATACTGTACCCCACAAGGTTTGTGCTGAGTGTGGCTATTACAAGGGCAAGCAGGTTGTTGTTAAGGACGAAGACTAAGCCTTTGGAACTTGAGAGGTGGAGAAGCTGAGGCTTTCTTCACCTTTTTTATTGATTGTGAGGTGAGAGTATGGCAGTTGAAATCAAGTCAGTAAAGAAATTTTCAGCTCTTTATTTCAAAGGAGTGAAGGCGGGAGATAAACTCAATAGCATCAACGGTAACAAAATCAGTGACTTTCTTGATTACGAGTTTTACATTAAAGACGAAAAGCTCCTTTTTGAGTTTGAGCATAAAGGAAAAGTAAGAAAAGTTAAACTTACAAAAAAGACCTACGATGATGTTGGTCTGGAGTTTGATAACTATCTTATGGCTAAGCCGCAAAGATGCAAGAATAACTGTATTTTCTGCTTTATAGATCAGAATCCGAAAGGTATGCGTGAAAGCATATATTTCAAGGATGATGACTCGAGACTTTCGTTTCTTTTCGGCAACTATATTACTCTCACGAATCTTACCGATGAGGATATTGACAGAATTATAAAGATGCACATTTCTCCCGTCAATATTTCTGTTCACACAATGAACAAAGATCTTCGCGTGAAAATGATGAAGAACAAAAATGCGGGTGAATGTCTCAGTTACATCAAAAGACTTGCTGATGCAGGCATAGAAATCAACGCACAACTTGTTTTGTGTCCCGGAATAAATGACGGGGAAGAACTTAAATACAGTCTCGATGAACTTGCAAAGCTCTATCCTGCAGTTCAAAGTATAGCTGCCGTACCTGTGGGTGTAACGAAGCATCGAGAGGGCCTTTTTGATATGCCTTCATACACAAAAGAAAGCTCATCAGAGGTTATTGAAATCATTACGTCTTTTGGTGATGCTTTCAAGTTAGAGCACGGTACAAGACTTGCCTATGCGTCAGATGAATTTTATCTCAGGGCAGAAAAAGAAATGCCTGACGCCGGATATTACGAAAACTATCCGCAGATTGATAACGGAGTCGGTATGTGGACAAGCTTTAATGATGAGATATCAAATGTGACTGAACAACTTGATAAAAAAGCCGATATAAACAGAAGCCTGAGTGTCGCGACCGGCACTGCAGCATATCCGTTGATTAAAAATATCTGCGACAGATTGATGATTTTATATCCGAAGCTGCTTGTTGATGTTTACGAAATTAAAAACAATTTTTACGGTCATTCTGTTACGGTTGCAGGTCTTATCACTGCAGGGGATATGATAAGTCAGCTGAAAGACAAGCCATTACACGGAAATCTTCTGATACCTGATGTAATGCTTAATAGTGACGGTGAGTTATTTTTGGATAACCTTTCAGTTGAAGATGTTGAAAAAGCCTTGAATGTGTCTGTTACTGTTGTTGTTTCTAATGACGGGGCAGATTTGGTTAGTAAGATTATATGTTGATTTTATATTAAGGAGGCGATAATTATGGCAAGACCTATCGTTGCCATTGTCGGCAGACCGAACGTTGGTAAATCCACACTTTTTAATAAGCTTATAGGTCAGCGTCTTTCCATCGTTGATGACACTCCCGGTGTTACAAGAGACCGTATTTACGGTGATTGTGAATGGCTTAACCGCCATTTCCTTCTGATTGATACAGGTGGTATTGAACCCAAGAGTGATGATATAATTTTAAAGCAGATGCGCCGTCAGGCTCAGCTTGCTATTGATTCTGCTGATGTTATCGTACTTGTCACCGACATCAGAACAGGTGTAGTTGCAACTGATGCTGATGTTGCCGCTATGCTTCAGAAAAGCGGCAAACCGATTATTCTTTGTGTAAATAAGTGTGATACTGTAGGTGAAATGCCTCTTGAGTATTATGAGTTTTACAATCTCGGACTCGGTGATCCTATTGCAATTTCTTCTGTGCACGGTCACGGTACAGGTGATCTTCTTGATGCAGTGCTGGAATATCTGCCTGAAGATACAGAAGAGGTGAGTGAGGATGAAACTATCAAGGTAGCAGTAATCGGCAAACCTAATGTAGGTAAATCTTCTCTTATCAATGCGATTTCAGGTGAAGAAAGAGCTATTGTTTCAAATATTGCAGGTACAACAAGAGATGCTACCGATACTTTCATTTCAAACGAATACGGTGAGTTTATGTTTATAGATACTGCCGGACTTCGCAGGAAGAGTAAGGTTGAGGATCAGATTGAAAAATATTCTGTAATAAGAGCAAAAATGGCCGTTGAACGTGCATCGGTTTGTGTTATTATGATTGATGCGGTTGAAGGCTTTACAGAGCAGGACAGTAAGGTTGCAGGTATAGCTCATGAAATGGGTAAAGCTTGTATTATTGCCGTTAACAAATGGGATGCTCTGGAAAAAGACGGTAAAACTATGGACAGTTACCGTAAAAAGCTTATGAACGACTTTTCGTTCATGTCCTATGCACCGATTATTTTCATATCCGCTAAGACAGGACAGAGACTTGACAGACTTTTTGAGCTCATCAAATTTGTTGACGAGCAGAATTCAATGAGAATATCTACAGGAAAGCTCAATGACGTACTTGCCGCCGCAACAACAAGAGTTCAGCCGCCTACGGATAAAGGAAAGAGACTTAAAATATATTATATGACTCAGGCTTCAACAAGACCGCCTACGTTTGTATGCTTTGTCAACGATAAAGAACTGTTCCATTACAGCTATCAGCGTTATCTTGACAATCAGATAAGAGAAGTATTCGGCCTTGAGGGTACTCCCACAAGATTCGTTATCCGAGAGCGAGATAAGAAGTAAACTGTTTTTTAACATTTTTTTACCAATATTCAATATATTGACATTAAAATTCCTTTTTGATATACTGTAAAAGGTTTAAAATATTTTTAGTAAAAGACGAGGTATCGTAATGCTTACAAATGTCCTTGATTATTTAGACAGAAGTGTGTCACTTTATGCAGATAAAATTGCTCTTTCCGACAGTAAAAACGCAGCAACATACGCTGAACTCGGAATGAAGTCTGACTCTATCGGCTCTGCAATTATCGATAGAAGCGGAACCAAGAACTCACCTGTTGTTGTGTTCATCGACAGAAATATCGAGTCAGTCATTTCGTTTATGGGTGTAGCAAAGAGCGGTAACTTTTATGTTCCCATTGATCGCCAGCTTCCTGTTAAGCGTGTTGAGTTGATTGTTGAAACTTTACAGCCAAAAGCTGCAATTATTTGGGAAAAAGACAATAAAATTCTTGATGAGATCAATTTCTCAGGTGAAAGAATTTTATATGATGATGCAATTGCACATGAAGTTAATGCTGATGCACTTAAGAGTGTAAGAGATAAAGCAATTGATACCGATCCTCTGTATGCTATATTTACATCAGGGTCAACAGGCGTACCAAAGGGTGTACTTGTCTGCCACAGAAGTGTAATTGATCTTATTGAAAACTTTGCTGAAACCTTTGATTTTGACGATACAAGGGTATTTGGTAATCAGGCACCGTTTGATTTCGACGTTTCTGTTAAGGATATTTATTCCTGCATCAGAAACGGTGGCTCAATGCACGTGATTCCTAAGCTTTTCTTCTCATTCCCCGCAAAGCTTATTGCTTGCATCAATGAAAGAAAGATAAATACGATCATCTGGGCTACATCAGCTTTAAGAATTATTGAAAATCTCAATGCTCTTGAAAAGACACTCCCCGAAACACTCAGAACAATAATGTTCTCAGGCGAGGTTATGCCTAATAAGGTTCTCAATTATTGGAGAAATAAATTACCTGATGTTAATTATGTAAATCTCTACGGACCTACTGAAATTACATGTAACTGTCTTTATTACAAGGTTGACAGACCTTTTAATGATGAAGATGCACTTCCTATCGGTATACCGTTCAGAAACACTGATATTCTTCTGCTTGACGGCGATACACTTATAACCGAACCCGGTGTTAAGGGTGAAATCTGTGTAAGAGGTACATCACTTGCACACGGATATTATAATAATCCCGAAAAGACTGCAGAGGCATTCTGTCAGAATCCTCTCAACAAAGTTTATCCGGAGCTTATTTACCGTACGGGTGACCTTGCAAAATACGGTGAAGACGGTCTTATATACTTTGTTTCACGTAAGGATTATCAGATTAAGCACATGGGCCACAGAATTGAGCTCAGTGAAGTTGAAATTGCTATTAACTCTCTTCCTTATATTGATGCAGGATGTTGCATTTATGACAAGCCGAATGAACAGATCGTACTTTTCTATCAGTCTGCAAATGAATGCGAGAGAGAGATTATGAAAGACGGCACCAAGCTTCTCCCGAAGTATATGATGCCCAACAGATTCATACACTTCACAGAACTGCCTATGACAAAGAATGCAAAAATTGACCGTGTTAAGTTGAAAGGGGAATATCTCGGTAATGATTAAAATTGAGAATTCCACACAGTTTAACTCAATTGTTAAAGATTTCAGAACTAAGTACGGCAAACCGCTTTCAAACTGTTTTCTTATGCCGGCAGAGATTGATACTCTTGCAAGTGAGAACAGACTTTTTATTGATGAATATCCCGGTTGGCTTCTTATTATCTGTGATAGAGAAGACTACAGTAATCTCTATTATTATACAGTAGAAGGCTCTGATACAAGCTTTTTAAAAGAGTTTATGAAGGGGATTTCAGACAAAGAAGTTTATCTTGATATTGTAACGAGAATGGGCAGAGGGGATAATGATACCCCCGCAAGACTTGTTGCAGACGGACTTGCAGAAAAATATAAATCCTATCAGCGCATGCAGCTTGCGGCTAAAGATATTGATTTCAGCTCTCTTGAAATAAGTGTTGCTAAGGGCTACTGTTTACGTGAAGACTACTTCAATCCTGATGAATTTAACAATCTCTGGAAGTCGGCTCTTGATGAAAAAAGTACGCCTCTTCCCACTGATGATGAGCTTAAATTGCTTTGTGATGACGGTTGCCTTTTCAGCGTTACTGATTGTGAGGAAAATCTTGCAGGCGTTGTAATGCTCACCTTAAGCTCAAAGCAGGCACTGATTCAGCACCTTGCAGTTTCAGTAAATCATCGCAGAAAAGGTCTTGCTCTGAGTCTTTTTAACAAGTGTTTTCTTGCAGCAAAAGAAAAAGAGCTTACCATGCTGAGACTTTGGGTTGACCGCGAAAACTTGTCAGCTATCGCACTTTATGACCGTACAGGATTTACTACTGACGGTATGATCTGCGATCAACTATATATGAAAGGAAAATAAAATTATGAAAGAACAACTTATGAAAATCCTCAATGAACTTCGTCCCGATGTTGACTTCGAGAACGAAACAGCACTTGTAACTGACGGTATACTCGACTCATTTGATATTGTTTCACTTGTTGGTGAAATCAATGCTGAGTTTGACATTACCGTAGGTGTTGATGAGCTTGAGCCCGAGAACTTTGACACTGTTGCAGCGATGCTTGATCTCATTGCTGAACTCGCAGACTAATTACAATAAACACTACCTTGCTTATGTAAGGTAGTGTTCTACTGTTTTTTAAAGAATAAGGAGGATGTTCCGTTTCTTTTCGGAACTGTAAATAAATTTATGACTCTTATATCTGTTGAATTTGCATTGTTATGGATCATAACTGCAATTTTATATTTTATTTTTCCGCTTAAATACCGTTGGACAATACTTCTTGCAGCCAGCGGCGTATATTATTTTTACGGTGGGCTTAATACCGGATATTTCATGCTTATTACAATCGGTATAATATGGCTTGTAGCCCTTGTTCTTGATAAGTACAATGAAAATCATAAGCAGTATCTGAAAGACCACGCCGATATATCCCGCGAAGAAAAGAAGGCCCTTAAAGCAAAGGTACAGAAAAAGAAAAGATTGGTACTCACTTGTGGTATTCTTCTTTGCTTTGGTATGCTTGTGTTCCTTAAATACTTCAATTTTATATCTGCACAGACATTCAATGTGCTTGGACTTTTCGGTATAGACGGTAAAGCTCCAAAGCATGATCTTGCTTTCCCTTTAGGTATTTCTTTCTATACTTTGCAGGCTACAAGCTACATAATTGACGTGTACAGATGTAAGCTCAGAGCTGAAAAGAATATTGCCAAGGTTGCACTGTTTGTATCCTTCTTCCCGCAGATAGTTCAAGGTCCTATAGGCCGATTCGGTCACCTTGCTCATCAACTTTATGAAGGGCATCGCTTCAATTTTACGCAGTTTAAATACGGACTTCAGCTTTTCCTCTGGGGTCTTATAAAAAAGCTTACCCTTGCTGAATATATGGGTATAATCGCTGATGAGATTTTTACAAATTATACCGAATATAAGGGTCTTGAAATTCTTCTTGGAGCTATGATTTACGGTGTACAGGTTTATGCTGACTTCTCAGGCGGTATGGATATGGTACGCGGTGTTGCTCAGGTGTTTGGAATTGAGCTTGCAGTAAACTTCGAAAGACCGTATTTTGCAAGGTCTGTATCTGAATTCTGGAGAAGATGGCATATCACCCTTGGTGCATGGATGAAGGATTATGTATTCTATCCGCTTTCACTTTCCCGCGCATTTACATCTATGGGCAAAAAGACCAGAAAGATATTCGGTACCTATATCGGAAAAATGCTTCCTACCTTCCTTGCATCATTTGTTGCGTTTTTCCTTGTAGGTGTTTGGCACGGCTCGAGCTATAAGTATGTTGTTTACGGTCTTTGGAACAGTGTTATTATATCCGGCAGTATTCTTCTTGAGCCTGTTTATAAAAAGGTACTCGAAAAACTTAAAATCAATACTGAGTGTTTCTCGTGGCAGCTTTTTCAGATTTTCAGAACCTTTATGCTTGTAAGCATCGGTAGAATTTTCTCACGAGCAGGATCACTTATGATATCGCTCAAGATGCTTAAAAATATGTTCTCTGAATTTAATCCGTGGATTCTTACTGACGGTACGTTGTATACTTACGGTCTTAAGCCGAGACAGATGTTTATGGTATTTCTTGTGATACTTACACTTATTGTTGTGAGCCTTATGCAGGAAAAGGGTATAAAAGTCAGAGAGGCACTTGATAGACAGAATATGATTTTCCAGTGGCTTGTTGTAATTGGAGCTATAATATTTGTGCTTATTTATGGTGCTTACGGAGCTTCATTCTCCGCGGCAGACTTCGTATATCAACAATTCTAAAAAGGAGGACTATGTAATGAAAAAATTCAAATGGCTTCGCTCTGTTGCGTTCATACTTCTCCTTTGTGTTGCTGTTTCGGGTGTGATGCATTGTTATTCACAGCCTAAAAACTTCAATTCCAGATTTATAAACTCGTTTGAAGATATGCCTGACAATACAGTTGATGGTATAGTTATTGGGTCCAGTGTTGTTGCTCACGCTTGGGTCAGTGCAATTGCGTATGAGAAGTACGGCCTTACTACTGCGGGAATCGGTACAAGTGTACAGCCTTTTGGCGCGGTTAAAGGTTTTATTGATTATGCACAGAAGAATCAGGATATAAAATACGTTATCATTGATGTACATTCACTTCGCAGTCAGAACATTTTTACAAGTGTCAGCCCTGCTAAGGTTCAGGAAGCTTATCTTAATGTACCCGATATTTCAGTGCGTTACAGTATGCTTAATGACCTTTTGGATTATGCTGAAAGGGTGTACGATTATTATGGCTATCCCGAAGAAGATAGTGGAGACGAGATTCTTAAAAGGGATGATATTTCTTTATATCTCCCAATTTACAGTTTCCACAATCGTTGGGTTGACGGATTAAAAAAAGCAGATTATGTTGCTGTAAAAAATGATTATCTTGGTGCTAATGACAGAAGTAGCTCTGTCTTTGTTATGAAGGATGTATCGGATTTAGTTGAAAGACTGGATTTTGATGGGCTTGTGGAAATCAACGATTTTCAGAAAAATGAGCTTGAGCTTCTTTTTTCTTATTTAGAGAATCAAGGTATTGAAGCATTGTTTATAAACACTCCTTCATTCAGAAGAGCTGAATACCAGCAGGAGCTTTCTTCAATTCTTGCTTATTGCGAGGAGTGTGGCTATAACACTGTTGATTTTTCAACAAGAGAGATGCTTGATAAGCTCGGACTTGATCCCAAGACAGATTTTTCTGACCAGGGACACGTAAACCTTAAAGGTGCGCAAAAAGTTACAGAGTGCCTGTGTGAATATCTTGTAGACAACGGATTTCCTGTTGAAGATAACAGAAACAAAGAAGGTCACGAGTATTGGGATGAAGGTGCAAAGAATTTTAAGGAATTTTATGTTAAGGGCTGGGCTAAAAAAGGCTTTGACGTAAGTTATTGATTTTTGTTGCGTCAATTGTATCACAGATTATGTTTTAAGTGAGGATATCTTATATGGCTTATTTGTTTGTTCATTTCAAAGAAAAGATTACACCTGATGGTGAACAGGTGTATTTTTCCGTCAGCAAAAATGGCTACGATTGGGAAATGCTCAATTCCGGAGAACCTGTTCTTACGAGTAAGATGAGTACAACAGGTTGCCGCGATATTGAAATCACCCGACTCAAAGATGGTGGATTTGTTATTATAACAACGGATGAATGTATTGCAAACAGATATGATGAAAATCTGAATGTTGATTGGAGTATTGTTAATCGTACAGGCAGTCACGGCTTTTGCATGTGGAAATCTGATGACCTTATCAATTTTTCCGAACAGAGGATTATAAATATCGGTCGTGACGATTTCGGCTGTATGTGGGCTCCTGAGATTTTTTACGATGAAACTGAGGACGAATATCTTATTCATTGGGGATCTACAGTTGCTCAGGATGACTATAGTCATATGTCTATATATTATTCTGTTACAAGAGACTTTGAAACCTTTTCAAAGCCCAGACTATTTTTCACTAAATCCGCAGAAATTCTTGATACTCATATATCGAAAATCGATGGAATTTATCATCTGTTTTATAAGCATGCAGAACATCCCGGTGTTAATATGCATGCAACTTCAGAGCATCTTTACGGTCCGTATATGCACGATGAAGCATTTGAAAATTATATGAGAACTGTAGAGAAATACAACTGCTACGAAGCGGATACAACTTATGTGCTTCCTGACGGCAAGTGGTGTCTGATGCTCGATTTCTTCGGTTGTGCAAAACCTGAAATGGGATATGTACCTTTTATAAGCAGTGCTCCCGGTAAAACTGATTTTGAAATGAAGAAGGAGCTTTTTAGTTTCCCGTACGGATTCAAGCATGGCCGTGTAATTGAGATATCAGATACTGAGTATGACAGGTTAAAGAATTATTATATTAACAGATAAAAAAACACGGCTGAACTTAATCAGCCGTGAATTTTTTTATAATACCCGCCATGCCGTAAGTGTTGTGTATAACCTGCTCTATGGCAGGATGGTGATTGCGAGTCAGGTTCACGCTCCCTTCGTCCGCAAAAGCGGGAGGTCTGCAATCCGCTGACAAAGCGTCTCTCCGTTTAATAACTTGTTGGGTTATAACGAACACAGTAATCGAACACAGCAGGCTGTTTTTATTCTTTTATTGAGTCCTCAGCCTCATATTTTTCTATAAGTCTGTCCTCAAAAATATTGCCGATTTCATTGAATTCTTTTTCGTCTTCAATCTGGATGAGATAAGTCTCGCCGTCTTCTTCCATAACTTTGAGAATGAGAACATCACCGTCATCATCGAGTATTTCAACCTCATCGTCGTAAATAGGAAGGAGAGCAACATATCTTTTTCCGTCTTCGGTTTCTATTCTGTCGAGCTCTTCAAAAAGATGCTCAACACCATCGTCATCAACGACACTGACAATATCCATATCCATGTTTAATCCGTCACTCATAATATATTATATGCCCTTTCATCATTTTTATTATATTGTAATATTTTATAACACTGTTGTCAATAAAAGTTTAAAAATTATAATGAGAAAATTATTGAAAATAAGTTGTTATTTATCTATATATTGTGTTATAATACACAATGAGTAATAATATTTAGATTTTTCTGTTTAATTACATATTTAAAATCATTTTATCAAGGAAGTGAAAATGTATGTCAAATTCATTGAATCCTGTTTTTGGAGAATGGTATACCTACAAGCAGATAGGAAACGGTACAGATGGAAAAGTTTTTTCAATATATAAGGAAAAATACAACGGAGAAAGAGAATATTCGGTACTGAAGATAATTAGACTGAGCGATAACAGAAGCGAAAGAAAAAACTTTTCAACTGAAAACAAAACGTTTTCAAACGATGACGAGTATTTTGATAATCTGATTAAGAAGATTACCGATAACATTGATAAGGTTAAAAAATCTGATGCCTCGAAGTACATTGTTAAATACGAGGACATTGAGTTAAGACGTGCCAGTGATGGTAAAGGAAGACTTATATTGCTTAAACTCGAAGGGGCAAAATCGCTTGCAGAAGTAACTAAGGAATTAAGTTTTATGCCTGAAGAAATTCTAAGGCTTGGTATAAACATTTGCTCTGCGTTGTCAAAATGCAGGGAGTTTGGATACATTTATCCTAATCTTAAGCCGGAAAATATTCTCTTTACTCAGGATGGAAGATGTAAGCTTGGTGATTTCGGAACATTCAGTTGTCTTGAGCCTGCAAAAACCTCTGTTTCTTATAAACGTACGCAGTATTATATGTCACCTGAATTTATCAGAAGCGGAAATATAAATTGTACAGCGGACACCTATTCTCTCGGTCTGGTTCTTTATATGCTGTCAAATAGAAATCGATTGCCGTTTACCGAGCCACATCCTGAAAAGATAACAGTCAGCTCATTGAATGAAGCGACAAAGAAACGAATGTCTGCCCAACAGCTTGAAAGACCTGTTTTTGCAAGCGACGAGCTTTGGCGCATTATCAGAAAGGCGTGCAACTATAATCCCAATAAAAGATACTTTTCACCGGACCAGATGCTTTCTGATTTAAAAAACGCTCTTGAAAACAAGCCTTTTGAGGAACCTAAATTTGATGATATTTACTCACAGAGTGTTGCAGATGCAGATGAAGACGAGGCGGTTGTTATTCCTGAAATTGAATCAATAGATGGATGTATGGAATATACTACTCCTGTTCTCTCAATAAAAGAAGAAATACAGATTCCTGATGTTGAGCCGATATATAAAAGTAAAAAATCCGGAAGAGCAGTAAGAAAGACGGAGCGTTCTGAAAAAATTCCTGAAATTAAAGGTTCCGCAGTTATCAGGAAAGCATATTCAGGAAAACTTATAGCTACAGCTGTTATAGCACTCGTTATGATAATTTTGCTAATATTGTCCATAATTCTTCATAATAATGCGAAAGCCGACGATAATATAGTCGCACAGGTAAATTGCTTTGTTAATGAAATGATTTATAATGGAGGTGTTCTATATAATGGCGGCTGAAATGGTTAAAGTTATAATGAAGGCTGAGGCAACCGGACGCGAAATGGAAAGTGTTGCGGAAAAAACCGTTGAAAAAATGCTTTCAGATGCACATATTCAGGCAGAGATAATTGTGAAATCTGCGATCGAACAAGCAGAAAATCAGGCTAATATTATTCTCAGTGATGCTGAATATTCTGCAAACGGAATAATAAAACAGGCCGAAAAGCTTGCTGAACTCAGAGAAAAGAAATCTATATCCGATACTGAGAAGCAGTACGAATATGCGATAAAGCTTGTACTTGAGGAAATAGTAAAATGATAATGTTGATTGATTATTATGCTGAAGGAGGTGCTGATGTTTGGCAAAAGTAAAGCTTCTGCATTTTGAAATTGTATCTTTATTGAGTGATAGTAAGCGTATTATGGATTATATCCAGAAAACCGGTGTTGCTGAGATTGAAGATATCAGGGATGATAAGCTCGGTAAGACTGATACTGCCGCAACAAGAGAAGAGTATGCTAAAAAGTATAATCTATCTCAGAAGGCTGCGTCTATTATTGAAAGAAGCTGCAATATCAAAAAAGGCTTGGTCGAATCCTTTACCGATTTCAGACACATTGACTACAGTGAATTCAGAGCTCTTTCCGATAAAGTCGATTTAATAGAAAGCATCTGCAGTGATATTGTACAGATTGATGCTGAAATTGAACAGACAAAGCAAAAAATCAACGAACAGAAGCGTTTGATTGATTTTTATACTCCGTGGTTAACACTCGATATTCCGATGGCGTCAAAAAGAACGCTGACAACAAGCATTTTTATAGGTACGTTGAACGGAGCATACCATGATTTTCAGATTAGCGGTATGATTAAAAAGATTTATGAGGAAATCGAAGAGTTTTCCGTTGAGGTAATCAGCCGTGATAAAATGCTTACCTGTGCCGTTGTTGTTGCTCATAAATCCTGTGCTGAAAAGGTTCAGGATGCTCTTAGACAAATAGGCTTTATTATACCTGAAAAGGTGTCTTCAGAACTTGTGACAAAGTCGGTTGACAAAGTCAAGAAGGAGATTGAAGAACTCGAAAATAAGGTTACAGAGCTTAAAAAATCCCTTTCGGATTTTGCGGACAGTTATGATAACATCAGGTTTTTAAACGACTACTCAACCATACAGATTGATAAATATGAGGCACTTGAAAATTCTGCACAAACTGAAAAAGCCTTCGTTATTCACGGGTATCTTCCAGAGGAAATCAGTGAAGAGTTTAAGTTTGAAGCAGAAAAATCGTTTATCTGTCAAATAGAGTACAGTGAACCTGATTATGATAATCCGGAGGTACCGGTTCTAATCAAAAACGGATCGTTTGCCGGAGGGGTAGAGAGTATTACTAATATGTATTCTCCACCTTCGAATAAGGATGTTGACCCTAATCCTATAATGGCATTTTTCTACTATGTATTTTTTGGTTTTATGCTCTCTGATGCCGGATACGGTATTCTGATGGTATTGTTTTCTGTTATTGCAAAAAGGAAACTACGTAAATCTTCATCCGGAACCTCCAAGTTTATTAGTATGGTTTTTTACAGTGGTTTGTCTGCGGTTTTCTGGGGAGCGTTGTTCGGTGGATGGTTCGGCGACCTTATTCCGATACTGTTTACTGAGTTTTTGGGATATGACAAAGGACCGAATCTTGCATTATGGATGGATCCTGTAAGCAACAGTATGACATTACTTCTTTTTTCTTTGGGCATGGGAATTCTTCAGTTGTTTGCAGGACTACTTATTAGGTGCTATATGCTTCTTAAAGATAAAAAATATGTATCGGCGTTTGCTGATACTATACCGATTATAGTTTTTGTTCTTGGTTTTGCTGTTTTAGGAGCAGGAATAATTGTTGAAATACCAAAGGTAATTTCTGAACTGGGTGTACCGCTTATGGCTATCGGAGCCGCTTTGATCATACTGACGGGCGGTAGAAATTCAAAAAGCATTATAGGTAAATTCGGTGGTGGTTTGTACTCACTTTATACTGTTGCCACAGGCTATATCGGAGATATACTCTCTTATTCAAGACTTCTTGCGTTGAGCCTGGTTACCGGTGTTGTTGCCGGTGCGGTAAATATGCTTGCAGCTATGACCGGTAACATTTTCATTTTTGTAATAATTTTTATAGTTGGACATGTTATGAATATTGCTATAAATCTTATAGGCACTTACGTGCACACAAACAGACTTCAATATGTTGAATTCTTTTCAAAATTCTATGAGGGTTCAGGGGTTGAGTTTAAACCTCTGAAATTAAACTCTAAACATTTTATTATCAAGGAGGAAAAAAAGTTATGAGTAATTTAGGTCTTTTCTTTGCTATTTTAGGTGCTGCAATTGCAGTTGGTCTCGCAGGTGTAGGATCCGCTAAAGGTGTTGGTCTTACCGGTGAAGCTGCTGCGGGTCTTTTATCAGAAAAAACCGATATGTTCGGTAAGGTTATAACTCTTCAGATTCTCCCCGGTACGCAGGGTCTGTACGGATTTATTGTTGCACTGGTTCTTCTTAATAAAATAGGTGTGTTCAGCGGAGATATTGCCAACGTGACTCTTCAGCAGGGGCTTTCTCTCTTTGCCGCTTGTCTTCCTATAGCAGTTACAGGATTTTTCTCGGCAATTTATCAGGGACGTGTGGCGGCTGCAGGTATTTCTCTTCTCGCAAAACAGCCTACTATGCTCGGTAAAAGTATGACACTTGCATCTATTGTTGAGCTTTATGCAATTCTGACTCTTCTTGTTTCCTTCCTTGCTGTTTTCAATATTTCTGTTGGTTAATGTTTGTTTAAAATTATCAGGTGAGGAGATGATTTTATGACGGGTCTTGAGAAAATAACCGAGAAAATTTTACTCGAATCACAGTTGAAGTGCGAGAAAATACTTGAGGACGGAGCCTTGAAGGTTAAAGAGATATTATCAGCTGCAAAGCTTGAAGGCGACGAAAAAGCCAAAGCTCTTATTGATTCTGCCGAAGCTGAAGCCGAAAGAAAGAATGCAATTGCTAAAAGTAAAGCTGAATCTATCACCCGTAACAGATATCTTGAAATTAGAAATGCTATTCTCAATGATATTATTTCAGCAGCATATGAGACGGTTGAACGTCTTAGTGATGAAGATTATTTCGAGCTTATTAAAAAACTTTGCTACAAGCATATACAACCAGGCGAATGTTTTATGTATATGAGTGCTTCTGATTTATTCAGATTGCCGGAAGGCTTTGAAGATGAAATAAATTCAGTTGTCTTTGAAAAGGGGGCAGTTCACGTTTCTGATTCGCCTGTTGACATTGAAAACGGATTTATCCTTGTTTATGACGGATTTGAGGTTAATTGTACATTAAAAGCTGTTTTTGATGAATCTATGGATAATCTCAAATTCTCTCTTAGCAGAGTATTGTTCAATTGATTCGGAGGGCATATATGAGAGATACGGATTATGCTTTCTGTGTTGCACGGATAAGAGCAAAAGAAACTGAGCTGCTTAGCTCTGAATTTATAAACAGATTAGTTGAGGCTGATGATTATGAAAGTGCAGTAGGGCTTCTTCTTGATGCAGGGTGGATTGAATCAGGGTGTGGAAATGAGGACTTTATCAGAAAGCAAAGCTTCGGATTGTGGAACTTTCTTAAAGAGAGTGTTCCCGACAAAAAAGTTCTTGACGGCCTGTGTGTACTTAATGACTACTTCAATATAAAAACTGCTATTAAGTGCATAATCAGCGGAAATAATGCTGATATGTATTATTCTGAACCTTCTACCCTTGACTTGGATAAGCTTTGCGATAGCATTGACAGCCGTACCTTTGATGTATTTAAAAGTGAGGCTATGAGGTTGACTGCCAAAAATGCATTTGAAATAGCCTGTATTACAGATAACGGACAGAATGCAGAAGTTGTTATTGATGTTGCAACGCTTGAATGTTTACTCAAAATGTCAAAAAACAGCCCATATATGACATTTTCTGATATCTGCAGTTTTATTGTTGACAGCTCGAACATAAGAACCGCTATTAGATGTACTGCTTTAGGTAAGGATGCTTTTTTTATGAATTCGGCTATTTCTGATTGCAGTAAAATAAGTAAAGACAGGCTTATCGATAATGCCGCTACAGGTATTGATAAACTTAAAGAATATCTTATGAATAGTGAGTACGCTTACGGTGTTGAGTTGTATTTTTGCAATCCGTCATTATATGATAAATGGTGCGATGACAAAATTCTTGAAATAGCAACCCAATCGGGATATACCGCATTTGGTTTTGATCCTGTTTGTGCTTATTTTTACAGAAAAAACAATGAAATTAAAACCGTTAAGATGATACTGTCTGCAAAAAAGTCAGGAATACCGGTTGATTTGCTGAGGGAAAGGGTGAAGACTGCTTATGCTTAAAATTGCTGTTATGGGTGACAGGGACAGTGTTTCAGGATTTGCCTGCCTCGGATTTGATACTTATTTTATATCTGATAAATCATCAGGCGATAAAAAACTCAGGGAGCTTTCTAAAGAAGGCTATGCAATAATTTATATTACTGAAGCTCTCGCTTCTGAGCTCAGTGATGAAATTGATAAATACAAAGATAGTGTTACGCCGGCTATAATACTGATACCGGGTGTGTCGGGAAACACAGGCGAAGGAATGGCATCGGTTTTAAGAAGTGTTGAAAGAGCAGTAGGCTCACAGCTTCTCAACTGATGCTTCAAATCATCATATATTCAGAAAAGGTGATAAGATGAACGAGGGAACAATTACTAAAATATCAGGACCGCTTGTTGTTGCATCGGGAATGAAGGATGCGAATATGTTTGATGTTGTCAGGGTCAGTGAACTTAAGCTCATTGGTGAAATAATAGAGATGCATTCCGACCGTGCATCTATTCAGGTTTATGAAGAAACATCAGGTCTCAAAACAGGTGAAAAGGTTATTTCTACCGGAGAACCTTTGAGTGTTGAACTCGGTCCGGGGCTTATAGGTAATATTTTTGACGGAATTCAGCGTCCTCTTGTTGAAATTATGAAGCTTTGCGGCAATAATCTTACAAGGGGTGTAGAGGTGCCATCTCTTAACAGAGAAAAGTTATGGGTGTTTGAGCCTTGTATTGGTGAAGGTGAGAGAGTTTCCGGTGGTGATATTATCGGAACTATTCAGGAAACTGAAGTTGTTTCTCATAAAATAATGATTCCTCCCGGACTTAGTGGAATTATAAAAGAGATAACATCCGGAACATGTACTGTTGAGGATGTTGTTGCAATAGTTCTTGATGAAAAAGGTCAGGAACACGGTGTAGGAGTTATGCAGAAGTGGCCGGTACGTAAGGGAAGACCTTACGCCAGGAAGCTTTCACCTGATATGCCGCTTTTAACCGGTCAGAGAGTAATTGATTCGCTTTTTCCGATTGCTAAAGGCGGTGTAGCGGCAATTCCGGGACCTTTCGGAAGCGGAAAGACTGTTACTCAGCATCAGCTTGCCAAGTGGGCGGATGCCGATATTGTTGTATATATAGGATGCGGTGAGCGTGGAAACGAAATGACTGACGTTCTTAATGAGTTCCCCGAACTTATTGATCCGCACACGGGAAAATCTCTTATGGAGAGGACCGTACTTATTGCTAATACATCGGATATGCCGGTTGCGGCACGTGAGGCATCAATTTATACAGGCATAACAATTGCGGAATATTTCCGTGATATGGGATACAATGTTGCACTTATGGCTGACTCTACATCACGTTGGGCAGAAGCTTTACGTGAAATGTCAGGACGACTCGAAGAGATGCCGGGTGAAGAAGGTTATCCTGCTTACCTTGGTAGCCGACTCGCTCAGTTTTATGAGCGTGCGGGTCGTGTCGTTTCACTGGGTAAAGACATGAGAGAGGGTACACTTTCGGTTATAGGTGCGGTTTCACCTGCGGGCGGCGATATTTCTGAGCCTGTAAGTCAGGCTACTCTGCGAATTGTTAAGGTTTTCTGGGGACTTGATTCGTCACTTGCTTATAAACGACATTTTCCTGCGATTAACTGGCTTACAAGCTATTCTCTTTATGCAGGTTCACTCGGTAAATGGTTTAATGAAAATGTATCTGAAGACTGGACAGATCTGCGTTCTCAGATATTACGTTTACTTTCGGAAGAAGCTGAGCTCGATGAGATGGTCAAGCTTGTTGGTATGGATGCATTATCTGCTTCTGACAGGTTGAAAATGGAATCAGCCCGCTCAATCAGAGAAGATTTTCTTCATCAGTTGGCTTTCCATAACGTTGATACTTATACTTCATCCTTCAAGCAGCTTCTTATGATGCGGCTCGTATGTGCCTTTTATAATCTTTCATCTCAGGCTCTTGATAATGGTGCGGATATAGGATGTATCTGTCTTATGCCTGTAAGAGAAAATATAGGCAGGTTCAAATATGTACCTGAAGATGAGGCTGAAGAGGTTTATAATAAAATAATGTGTGAATTAAATATTCAGCTTGATAACTGTACGAAAGGGGAGGATGACTGATGCCAAAAGAATACAGAACTATAAGTGAGGTTGCAGGTCCCCTTGTGCTCATACGCAGTGTCGACAATGTTGCATATAATGAACTTGGTGAGATTGAGCTCAGAAATGGTGAAAAGAAGCGCTGCAGGGTTCTTGAGGTTAACGGCACCGACGTACTGGTTCAGCTTTTCGAATCATCCACAGGCATAAATCTTTCTGACAGTAAGGTTAAGTTTCTTGGTAGGCAAATGGAGCTTGGCGTGTCTGAAGATATGCTTGGACGAGTTTTTGACGGTCTCGGAAGACCTGTTGACGGTGGAGCATCCATTATCCCTGAAAAGAGAATGGATATAAACGGTACACCTATGAATCCTGCCGCAAGACAGTATCCGCAGGAATTTATACAGACAGGTATATCTGCTATTGATGGATTGAATACACTTGTACGCGGTCAGAAATTGCCCATTTTTTCAGCTTCGGGACTCCCTCATGCTGAACTTGCCGCACAGATAGCAAGACAGGCTAAGGTAAGAAGCGGTGATGATAAGTTTGCGGTTGTTTTTGCCGCGATGGGTATAACCTTTGAAGAGTCAGATTTCTTTGTAAGGTCCTTCAAGGAAACCGGAGCTATTGACAGAACGGTAATGTTTTCAAATCTTGCTAATGACCCGGCAATAGAACGTATAGCCACCCCTAAAATGGCTATGACAGCTGCGGAATATCTTGCTTTTGATAAAGGAATGCACGTACTTGTGATTATGACAGATATTACGAATTATGCAGATGCGCTCAGAGAAGTCTCTGCAGCAAGAAAAGAAGTTCCGGCAAGACGTGGTTATCCAGGGTATATGTATACTGATCTTGCCTCAATATATGAAAGAGCCGGCAGACAGTACGGTAAAAACGGTTCAATTACACTTATACCTATTCTCTCTATGCCCGAGGATGATAAAACTCATCCGATACCTGACCTTACCGGGTACATTACTGAAGGTCAGATTATACTTTCCAGAGAGCTTTACAGAAAAGGTATTACACCTCCTGTTGATGTTTTACCTTCTCTTTCACGACTCAAGGACAAAGGCATTGGTGAAGGCAAAACAAGAGCTGACCATTCAAATACGATGAACCAATTATTTTCCGCTTATGCAAGAGGTAAGGAATGTAAGGAGCTTATGGTTATTCTCGGTGAGGCGGCTCTCACCGATATTGATAAGCTCTATGCTAAATTTGCCGAAGCTTTTGAGCAGGAGTATGTTTCTCAGGGTAATACAACTGATAGAAGTATAGAGGAAACTCTTGAAACCGGTTGGAGATTGCTTTCGCTTCTGCCCAGAAGTGAGCTTAAGCGTATTTCCGATGAATTCCTTGATTTGTACTACGTTGAAAAGTAGGTGATATTTTGGCAGTTTTAAACGTAAATCCTACCCGTATGGAACTCACAAATCTCAAAAGAAAATTACAAACTGCCCGAAAAGGTCACAAGCTTCTCAAAGATAAAAGAGATGAACTTATGAGGCAGTTTCTCGAGCTTGTAAGTGAAAACAAGCAGCTCAGAATAAAGGTTGAAGAGGGAATTCGCAACGCTAATATGCACATGTCACTTGCATGCAGTACGATGAGTGAGGAAAGTGTTGCAGTTGCTCTCATGCTTCCGACTCAGAGTGTGAATATTGACATTTCAAACAGGAATATTATGAGTGTTAACGTGCCTGAATTTAAACCTGTATTCAGAACCTCTCAGACAGACAGTATTTATCCCTATGGTTTTGCTTTTACTTCGGGTGACCTTGATGATGCAGTTAAAGCACTATCCGATATAATGCCTGATATGATAAGGCTCGCCGAGGTTGAGAAAACCTGTCAACTTCTTTCTGCGGAAATCGAAAAGAACAGACGAAGAGTAAATGCTCTTGAGCACGTTATGATTCCTGATTACACGGATACAATCAAGTACATCACGATGAAACTTGATGAAAATGAAAGAAGTACCACTGCACGTCTTATGAAAGTTAAAGATATGATGCTTGAAAATGCACATAACTACAAATGATTTTAAGGGGTACCTTTTTAATTCGGTACCTCTCTTTTTGAGGTGAATATGACTGATAAAGAGATTCTTTTTTCGCGTGTATATGATAAAAAGGCTGAAGCCGATAAAAATATGATGATTACACATACTGTCTTTTTGTCTGTTGATGAAATAAATGATATAAAATTCACTGACAAGAAACTGCGGGAGGGTGTTGATATTTTTTATTACGGCGGAATTCCCGAAGCTGAACGCAGATGTGTGTTTTTTGTGCCCGAATGCTTTGCGATAAGTGATATATCCGAATATTTTAGTGAATCCAAAGCTGATAATCCTTTAATTGCTGTGAAGATAACTAAAGATAGATTTTCTGTTCTTACTCATCGTGATTATCTTGGCTCTTTGATGGGTCTCGGAATTAAAAGGGAGCAGATAGGTGATATTATCACTTGTGAAAACGGAGCTTATGTAATATGTTTTAAAAATATAGCCCGTTTTATAACGGAGAATCTTACAAAGGGCGGCAAAGGTACTTTAACTTGTATTGTTACTGATATTGATGATGTTGAACTACCGGACGAAAAAACAGAGATAAAATTTCATTCTGTTGCTTCACTAAGGCTTGATAATATTCTCTCTGCAGGATTTTCTGTACCGCGAACCTCGTGCAGTGAGTATATAAAACGAGGTATGGTTTTTGTAAACTCTGTTAGGGCAGTTAAGAGTGATGCCTTGATTAAGGTGAATGATAAAATTGTACTCAGAGGTAAGGGTAAGATAGTTTTATCTGAGATAATAGGAGAAAACAAAAAAGGAAGAGTACATATCAATATTAAACATTATCTTTGACATGTATAAATCACCTGTAAACTCACAAGATAGTTACAGGTGATTTTTTATGTTAAATTTCTGTTCCAGATATGCACAAAACCTTGCTGCTGTAAACAAAACACTTCGGGTTGGCGAAAGCTTTGATATAATTGTAAAACGCATAGAAATAGCGGGTAATAAGGCAACTATTTATTGTATTGACGGCTTCGTTAAGGATGAAATGTTTGAAAAAATGCTTGAATATCTCGCTAAGCTTACTAAGGATGATATGAAAGGCGTTCTTTCAGCAGATGATTTTATAAACAGACATATAACTTACATCGAAACAAGTACCGAGACTGACATAAACAGATTCATAACATTCGTTTTATCAGGCGCATGCGGTATGCTTGTTGACGGCTTTGATAAAGGTATAATTATTGACTGCAGGACATATCCCGCACGAAACGTTCAGGAGCCTGAATCTGATAAGGTACTTAGAGGCTCACATGAGGGTTTTGTTGAAACCGTTATTTTTAATACGGCTCTGATAAGACGAAAAATCAGAAACACAAATCTTACTTTCAAATCTTTTCAGATTGGCACTGAATCAAAGACAGATGTAATTGTATGCTACCTCGAGGACACAGTAAACAAAAAGCAGCTGAAAATTCTGACAGACAAACTTAACAGTATAAATGTAAAAGGTCTTCCTATGACACAGGAGAGCCTGAAAGAATGTCTTATTCCGGGACAATTCTGGAATCCTTTTCCGAGAGTTCGATATACAGAACGCCCGGACGCGGCAACAGCGTGTATTTTTGATGGAAATATAATTATTCTTACTGATGGGTCGCCTTCAGCAATGATAATTCCTACCGGTATCTTCGATTTTGTGCAGGATATAAACGATTATTATTTTCCGCCGCTTATAGGAAGCTTTCTGCGTATTGTACGCAGCATAGTGTTTTTACTTTCTTTAATTTTCATTCCCACGTGGTATCTCTTGACTGAATATCATACCCGATTGCCGGATTTTCTGAAGTTTATGTTAATTGAAGAACCAAATACCGTTCCTTTGATTGCACAGCTGCTTATAGTTGAATTTGTAATAGATACTCTGAGATTAGCGTCGCTGAATACACCCAGTGCCCTGAGCAATTCTTTCAGTGTAGTAGGTGCACTTGTTTTAGGGGAATTTGCAGTCAGATCAGGTTGGTTTGTGTCAGAGGTTGTACTTTTCATGGCTTTTGTGTCTATATCAAATTTTACTCAACCGAGTTTTGAGTTAGGGTATGCATTAAAGCTTTCACGTACATTTTTACTGATACTTTGCGGATTGTTTAAAATATGGGGATTTATTTCAGGAATAATCATTATTTGTATTATTATTGCTTCAACAAGAACAATTGACGGTCATACCTATCTTTACCCGGTTATACCGTTTAATAAAGGTGCATTACGAAGCTTATTGGTAAGACGGCAGATAAAGTGCACTTATAAAAAAAATCAGGAATAAAAAATATATAACACTTAAATATATAAAAAAAGCCGGAAACTACACTGAACCAGTGCGTGTTTCCGGCATTCTCTGCTTATATTGAATCAGAGCTTAAAATCCTCTTCTTTATAATCCGTGTTTAACACTGCTCTCTCCGGCTTACGTCTGAGAGGGTCATATTTATAGTGCCTGCATTTTCCTTGAGGGTCTACTATGCCTTTTTTCTCGCAAAGTACCGACTCTTTATCTTTGGGCATGCGACCAAAGTTGCAATTCATACATATTGCTGAATATTTCTTTTTATCGATAATTTTTTGCTTCATATTGCACCTGCCTGATTTATTTGTGATAATTTTATCATATAATAAACTTTTTTGCAATAGATAGGCGTATAACTGTTGTTCTAAAAAAACTTGCGAAATTCATATATTGAAACAAAAGCGCAAAAGGGGGCCAGATGTGTGTTTAATAATAATTTTGACTATGCAATTGCAACCTTGTCCGAAAATTTGAAAAAAGTACTGTTAAGTGCAGATACTGACATTAAAGAGCAATGCAGTGAGGTTAGAATAAGGGTAAATAAGCCTGTAATTCTTGTAGTTAATAAGGAAAAGTACGGTATTGATCATAACGGAAATCTTGTTGATCCGGAAAAAGGCTTTGTTTGTTCAAGTGAAATGATTAAAGATTCGTTTATACGTATGTGCGAATATTCGGTACACACACATTCAAACGAACTTGCAAAAGGTTTTATAACTGTAAAAGGCGGGCACAGAATCGGAGTAACAGGAACAGCGGTTATTGATTCCGGTAGTAAAATTTCTGCGGTAAGAGAAATTACATCTTTGTGTATACGTATTTCAAGGGAGATAAAGGATTGCGGAAAGGATATATATAGAAATGTTTTTGCCAAGACGAAGGGAAATGTAATTCTGGCCGGACCGCCTTCAAGCGGAAAAACAACCTTACTCAGAGATATAGTAAGACTTTTATCTGATGACGGAAACAGTGTGGCTGTTATTGATGAAAGACAAGAAATTGCACCTATGAACAGAGGAGAGTGCTTTGCTGATGTTGGGATAAATACTGATATTTATTATGGATACCCTAAAGAGAGTGCAATAAATATGGCAGTCCGTACAATGTCACCTGATGTTATTGCAGTTGATGAAATTTGTGAAGAAAAAGAGGTGGAATCTATCGTGCGAGCTGCAAATTGCGGTGTAAGGTTAATTGTTACTATACATGCGAACGATCTGAAAGACCTTGTTATTAAATATCAGTCGCTCTCACTTTTGCGAACGGGCGTTTTTGATAAAATAATTATTTTAAACCGTGCAAAGGATGTATATACGAAAAGTGTATACGGAATCGAGGATATAAATGATGAAATTTATCGGAGCAGGACTTATATGGATAAGTTTTATAATGATGGGAATAAGCTTTGCGGAGCGTTTTGAAAAAAGATATATTGTATTTGAAGAATTATTGCTTATGGTTGAGGGAATAACAAATGGTATCTGTTATCTGACATTGCCTATAGACGAGATTCTTACAGGGCTTGTAACTGATGGAACATGCAAAAGTCTCTCTTTTCTGCATGTATTCAGACAGTATCTTGAAGCAGGATATGATTTCCCGGATGCATGGAAAAAGTCAGTGTTCGAATGTAGTTTATATCTGAATAATACTGAAAGTGAAAAAATTTCTAATTTTGTTTTGTCTCTCGGTCGTTCTGATTCTGAAAATCAGAAAAGAATATTGAAGATATATACTGCACAATTTGAAATGTATGCCGAAGAAGCTTATAAAATGAAGAAAAAATACTCGTTTACATCTGTAATAACAGGTGCTCTGTTTGGTGGTGCTGTTTTTATATTACTTATATAGCGGAGGAAATAAATGGAAATTGATCTGATATTTAAAATCGCCGGAATAGGTATAATTATTTCCATACTAAACCAGATACTTTCAAAATCAGAAAAAGGTGAATACGTTATGATAATAACACTTGCTGGTGTTGTAATTGTTTTTATAATGTTGATTCCTTACATAAAAGAATTTTTTGAAGCAGTACGGGAAATTACTGATTTCTGATATGCTCAGAATAATCCTGTTTGCGATAATCGCATGTGTTTTAGGTGTGATTATAAAACATAACTGCATTGAACTGTACTTACCGTTTCAGCTTGGTGTTTCAGTTGCGGTCTTGATTTATGCATTAAACAGTACAATGGGTGAAATTGAAGTGTTTTTCTCATTGATCGAAAGTATGGGTGTCGGTCACGATATAATTAAGTCTATATTTAAAGCGGCGCTGATAACAATTGGTACAAAGATTGGTTGTGATATCTGCAAGGAGAGTGGTAGCTATATCTTGGGTGATATTGTCGAACTTATCGGTAAGCTCTTGATTTTTGTTGTTTCAATTCCATACATAATAAGTATAGTAAAAATATCGGCGGCGTTTTTAAAATGAAGAAATTAATATTTTATGTCTTTTCGGTTATATTTATAGTTTGTTTTCTTTCTTTTTCAACTTCAGCAACAGAAACTGATGAAGAATATTATTCGGAGATGCTCAGTTCAATTGTTGATAGCGATACATCTGAAAAACTGGAGGAAATAGGTCTGCAGGACTTTTCGCCTGATGAAATATTTTCTGTATCTTTCAATAAGATTGGTGAATATTTCAGCGCATCACTCAGAAGTAAAACTGTTGGAATAATTTCGGATTTTTTCAGAATATTCAGCATTCTGATTATTTTTATTTCGATAAAAAACTTTTTCTGCGCGGATAACGGTATGAGCTTGACGATAATGGGCGTAATTTCAGTTGCATTGCTGTCTGTTGATATAAGCACCGACATAATTGAAGTGCTTATTAGTACAATGAAAACAAGCGGAAGCTTTATGCTTTCTTTCATACCGATTTATACTGTATTACTTTCGATAGGAGGTAATGTTTCTTCAGCTGTTTCTTATAATACAATAACCTTTTCCTTTGCACAGATTATTTCAATGCTGATTAACAGTTATGCTACCGATTTTACCGGAATCTTTATTTCTCTTTCGTTGGCCTTCTCTTTAAACAGCACACTTAATCTTAACAGATTTATATCATCTGTTAACAAACTTGTATCAACTGTCATCGGATTTTTAGCAAGCGGATTTGCAGCGATGCTTTCGGTAAGAGGCGTACTGTCTGCAACAATTGATTCGGCAGCATCCAAAAGCATAAAATATCTGATAGGTAGTCTGATACCGGTTGTTGGCTCTTCAATAAGCGATGCATATTCAACAGTACTCGGAAGTATAAATGTTATCAAAAGCTCAATAGCTGTTGCGGGAATTATAATAATGTTGGTTATATGTGTTCCTCCTATACTTGAAGGAGTTACATACTGTATCACCTTCAGCTTACTGTCATGGATATCCGAGATGGCCGAGCTAGGTGAAATTACATCTGTTCTTAAAGCTATTCAATCTGTTATACGTACTATGATTTTGCTTAACATATTACAGATGTTCATTTTACTTGTTTCTACAGGAATATTGATTGCTGTAAAAGGCGGTGCGTAAATAATGGATATGAAAAGCTGGTGTCGCTTTATTTGCATAACCGTAATTGCTTCAGGAGTATTACTGTCAATTTTGCCGGATACATGGATAAAAAAGTCATACAAATGTTTTGTAACTGTGTTGACAGTGTACCTTTTTATAAGCCCAATTAAAGAAATTACCGAAATTAAAAGCCTTTTTGAAAATGTTAATTATAGTGGCGAATACACAGAGGAAGATTTAATGCTTGAAAATACGAATGTAGTTATTGATTGTGCCGAAAAATTACTGGAAAAGAGATTAAATGAAATACTTAAGGAAAACGGAACTGACGGATACTGCAAAGCGTATATCAAAGAAAAAGAAGGTGAGGCTTTTATAGAAAAAATTGAAATTTACAGTAATTTGCCAGCAGATGAATATGATAGCATCGTTTTAATGTTAAGTCAGGTTGCAGGTGGTGAAACAGTTTTTGAATTTATCGGACAAGATTTTTAACAAGGAGATTATAAAAAAAATATACGTAAAGTTGAAAAGTGATAAAAAGACATTTTTGATTTTGTTTGTCGGTTTAGCAGGAATGGTTGTGATAATGCTTGCACCCTCTGATAAGAAATACGATAAAAAGGACGATGAATCAGTAGTTCACAATTTAAGTTATCAAAATATTCAGAATGATGTTAAAGATATAATAGAAGCAATAAACGGAGCGGGAAAAACTGTGGTATATATAACCTATGAAAGTGACAGTGAAAATGTATATGCAATAAATACTGATGAAAAAACGGATGGTAGTGATATTCATTTGAAAAGTGAATATGTGATTACCGATGATGAAAGCGCTGTAATACTGAAAGTAAAATATCCCAAAGTAAAAGGTGTTGCCGTTATTTGCGAAGGCGGTAAAGATCCGATCGTAAAAGAAAAAATTTATTCAGTTATTTCTGCCTTGTTTGATATTTCAACAAATAAAATCAGCGTAGCTGATATGGCGTAAGGAGAATTTATATTATGAGTATTTTTGTAAAGAAAAAGCAATTCATAGCAGCGACTCTTATTATCGCTCTTGGTGCTGCAGTTACAGTGAATTGGTTTTATAACAGTAAAAATGAAGTGAATGAAGATTCATCCTTATATCCTGAATTTTCAGAAAGCGGTAATCTTGGTGACTCGATTCTTGTTGCGGGAACAGTTGAACATGTTGAAAGTGAAAGTGCTGTTCAGAATGAAAATGAAAACAATACTTATTTTTCACAAGCAAAACTCAAAAGAAGTGAGTCAAATGATGAGATACTTGACTTGATTGATGAGTTGACAGAGAAGGACGTTTTATCATCAGCTGATATATCAAAACTAACTGCGAGCTTTGAGGATTACAAAACAGCAATTAAGTGTCAGACAGATGCAGAAAATCTTATATATGCAAAAACAGGAAGTGAATGTGTAGTTATAATTAACGGTGATTCCTGTCAGGTTATTATGGAAAAAAATACACTAAATGACACTGTAATATTCCAGATTTCTGAGATTATTGAAAAAAATACAAAAATTTCATCAGAAAATTTATCAATAATTGAAATAAAGTAGTTGTATGATTTAAATTTTGTGTTATAATACACAATGTATAAATATAAAATCGGTTAGTATGCAATAAATCTTGACCGATATAGGAAGGTAAAACATTATGACTAGACATGAATCGAGAGAGCTTGCATTTATTCTTGTGTTTGAGAAAAGTTTTCAACCTGATACAACGGTGATAGAGCTTATTGAAAACGCTCTTGAGCTAGAACTTTTCCCTCAAAACGCCTTTGCCGAAAATCTTGCAAGACAGGTATATGAAAATATTGAGAGTATTGATGTGCTCATTGATGATAACCTTGTGAGATGGTCTGCAAAAAGAATTTCAAAAGCAAGCCGTGCTGTTCTCAGACTTGCAGTTTGTGAGTTGCTTTATTCTCAGGATCTGCCTGTTGGTATTATTATAAATGAGGCAGTTGAAATTGCAAAGAAGTACGCAACAACTGAAGATGCTTCTTACATAAACGGAGTTCTTGGATCTGTTGCAAAAAAAATCAGATAATTTTGCGGAGCAGCTGTTTACAGTTTGCTCCTTAAGGTTGTTAATAAAGGAGCAAATTCAATAAATGTCAACCATTTTAAAGGTTTCTCAGATAAATACATATCTCAAATCGGTTTTCGATTCCGATTTGAATCTGAAAAATATATATGTTAACGGTGAAATTTCTAATTTTACCAATCATTACAGATCCGGACATATGTATTTCACTCTTAAGGATGAAAATTCCGCTGTAAAAGCTGTAATGTTCAGAAGTGCCGCCCAGAGACTTCGTTTTATACCGGAAAACGGTATGAAGGTACTTGTAAGGTGCAATGTATCGGTTTACGAGCGTGACGGTACGTATCAACTATATTGCGAAGATATGCAGCCGGAGGGTATAGGTGAACTTACGGTTGCTTTTGAACAGCTTAAGAAAAAACTTGAAGATGAAGGATTATTTTCGTCTGAACATAAAAAGAATTTGCCGTTGTATCCAATGAAAATCGGAGTTGTTACATCTCCGACGGGTGCGGCACTGCAGGATATCTTAAATGTAGTAGCTCGTCGTTATCCAGGTGCCCGGATTATTCTTGAACCTGTAAAAGTTCAGGGAGAGGACGCTGCTGATGAAATTTCTGCTGCAATTGACAAGTTCAGTAAGCTCAACGCTTGTGATGTACTGATTGTTGGTAGGGGTGGAGGATCCATTGAGGATTTATGGGCGTTTAACGATGAATCTGTTGCACGCGCGATATTTAACTGCAATATTCCCGTTATATCAGCAGTTGGACATGAGACGGACTTTACAATCTGTGATTTTGTAAGTGATATGAGAGCACCTACGCCGTCTGCAGCTGCAGAACTTGCCGTTCCTGATTACAGAGAGGTTCTTTATTATGCGGACAAAACTCTCGATTCGATGGCTTCTGCCATTCTGAAAAAAATAAACGCATATGAAATTGCGCTCATTCAACTTAAGCAGAAAATTGATAATAACAGTCCGCAAAAGATTTTACAGTTGTACTCTCAATGTGTAGATGCCTGCAGCACAGGTATAGGTGTTGCAATTGCTAAAAAGCTTGAGGCGTACTCAAATGTACTTTCGTTGTATGCCTTGAGCCTTGAAAGTGCCAGCCCTCTTAAAACGCTTTCAAGAGGGTATGCTGTTGTTAAAAATGAAATGCTGTCAACCGTTAAACAGGCAAAGGACCTCAATAACGGTGAAAGTATTACCGTAATCATGCATGATGGTAAGGTTAACTGCACTGTAACCAATATTGAAATTGACAACGTAAGCGGTTAATCCGCATGAAAGGATAAAGTTATGGAAATGTATACACTTGACACTGCGATGCTTCGACTTAAAGAGATTTCCGAAGCTCTTGAAAGTGGTGAAAACGATCTTGAAATGTCAATGAAGCTTTATGAAGAAGGGGTAAAAATAGTTTCGTTCTGTAACAAAACGCTTACTGACGCAAAAGAAAAAATTGTTGAGCTTTCAGAAATTACCGCAGAGGACTATGATAATGGAGAAATTTAATATAAGCGATTATCAGAAGCTGATAAATGAAAACATAGAGCAATATGTACCCGGCTGCGAATATGGAATAGATACTGTAAGTGATGCAATGAAATACAGCCTGTCAATAGGCGGCAAACGAATAAGACCTATTCTTGTGTTGGAATTTTGCAGAGTATGTGGCGGTAATGTTTATGATGCAATACCTTTTGCAGTTGCTTTGGAAATGGTACACACATATTCGCTTATTCACGATGATCTTCCTTGCATGGATGATGATGATATGAGGCGTGGTATGCCCTCATGCCATGTGAAATTCGGTGAGGCTAATGCACTGCTCGCCGGTGATGCTCTTCTTACTGCTGCCTTCGGTGTTATTGCCGGGAGCAGGATTGCTGAAGTCAGGCCTTCGGTTGCTGTAAGAGCAATAAGAGAACTCTCTCGTCTTGCGGGGGTTGGAGGTATGATTGGAGGTCAGGAGCTTGATCTCAAATCAGAAAACAAAGCAATAACAATTGCCGATCTTGAGACGATTGATAAGCTTAAAACAGGCGCACTGATTGAGTGTGCAGCTGCACTTGGGGTTATGAGCGCTTGTGATAACGAAAGTTATATGGAGGCAGCTTGTACTTATGCCGGAAATATCGGACATGCATTTCAGATTGTTGACGATATACTCGATGTTGTTGGCGACGAAAAAGAGCTCGGCAAGCCTATACGCAGTGATGAAACGAGCGGAAAATCGACATATGTTTCTCTTTTAGGTCTTGAAAAATCAATAGAGATAGCAGATATACTTACGAATGAAGCGATTAAAGCTTTGTCTGTTTTTGGTAATGAGGGAGATTTTCTTAAGGAGCTTGCTCTTAGTCTTGCTAAACGTAAAAAATAATGTGGTGATTTTATGGAATATAAATTTCTTCATAAAATAAATAGTCCAAGAGATATTAAAAACTTATCTTATAAAGAGCTTGATATATTAGCTGATGAAATCCGATATAAGCTTATTGATACAGTGTCAAAAAACGGCGGTCATCTTGCCTCTAATTTAGGTGCTGTTGAGCTGACGGTCGCACTTCACAGAGTTTTCGAGTCTCCTCACGATCAGATCGTTTTCGACGTAGGGCATCAGTGTTATACGCACAAATTATTAACCGGAAGATTTGAAAGCTTCGATACACTTCGAAAAAAAGACGGTATATCAGGATTTTGCAGACCCGGTGAAAGCGAGCATGATATATTTTATTCAGGTCATAGCGGCACCTCAGTTTCGGCGGGACTTGGACTTGCAAATGCAAAAATTCTAAATAACGATAACAGATATGTAGTCTCAGTTATAGGTGACGGTTCGTTCACAGGAGGAATGGTATACGAAGCGTTGAATAACGGCGGAAGGGGTAAAGCACGGCAGATAGTTGTTCTTAATGATAACAAAATGTCTATTTCTGAAAATGTAGGTTCTTTTGCCAAATATCTTGCTGTTATAAGAACAAAACCCAAATATATGTCTTTTAAAGAAAATACTGAGAAGGCACTCAGCAAAATTCCCATGGGTTCAGGTATTCTTCGTGAGCTTTATAATTTAAAAACTGATTTGAAGAATAAGCTTTATTCGCAAAGTACTTTTTTTGAGGATTTAGGGTACCGATATGTAGGACCTATTGACGGCCATGATATAGAACAGCTTTGTAATGGCTTTGAGGCGGCGAAGAAAATAAACGGACCGGTTCTTATGCACGTAATTACAACAAAAGGCAAGGGATATGAGCATGCAGAAAAATCTCCAAGCGTTTTTCATGGAATTTCAAAGTTTGATATTGATACCGGTGAGCCTATATCGTCAGGTGGTTCCTTTTCTGATAAATTCGGAGAATACCTTTGTGAGCATGCTGTTAAAGACAAAACCATATGCTCTATTACAGCTGCAATGAAAACCGGTACGGGACTTGAAAGCTTCAGCAGCAGATTTCCTGAACGTTTTTTTGATGTCGGAATCGCCGAAGAACATGCAATTACCTTTGCCGGAGGACTTGCAAAGAACGGAATGAAGCCGATTTATGCGGTTTATTCTACATTTTTACAAAGGTGTTATGATCAGCTTGTGCATGATATCTCATTGCAGAAGCTTAAAATTATTCTTGCAATAGACAGAGCAGGATTTGTTGGAGAGGACGGAGAAACTCATCACGGCATTTTTGATGTTACCTTTCTTAACACGATTCCTGATATTAAAATTTATTCACCATGTTGTTACCGCTCATTGTGTGCGGATATAAACAACGCTCTTTATGCAGATGAATATTCAGTCGCAATAAGATATCCCAGAGGAAATCCTCACAACAATGTTTCTAAACTGAGATACAGTTGTATTGAGTTTTCCGAATACGGCGATGAAGATGCAGATGTAGTAATTTCAACATACGGCAGACTGACATCGCAGGCTATTGAAGCTGTAGATGAACTCAATGAAATTGGTATAAAAGTTCATCTTATCTCTCTGAACCAGATTAAGCCATTGCCGGAAGCTGTTGTTGAAAAGCTTTGCGTTAAGAAGAAGGTTTATTTCTTTGAAGAAGGACAAAAAAATGGCTCAATCGGAGAGCACATAGCATTAAAACTTCTCGAAAAGGGATATAAGGGTGAATTTTCGCTCACTGCTATAGAAAATAAATTCGTTGAACAGGCTACGGTTGATGAACTTCTTAACCTCTACGGACTTGATTCTTCATCAATGGTAAATAAAATCAAGGGAGAGTTCTGATTGGCCGAAAAAGTAAGACTTGACATACTTTTATATGAAAGAGGCTTTGTTGACAGTCGTGAAAAAGCTAAAAAGCTTATTAAAGACGGTTCAGTGATGGTTAACGGTAATGTTCAAACCAAAGCAGGTATAAACGTCTCGGAAAGTGACACTGTTGAATTATGCGGAGAGCTTATGCCTTACGTTAGTCGTGGCGGGTTTAAACTTGAAAAATCAATTGATGTATTTAATATAGCACTTAATGGTTATATATGCATGGACATAGGAGCATCAACCGGTGGCTTTACTGATTGTATGCTGCAAAACGGTGCTTCTAAAGTTTATGCTGTTGACGTCGGTTCAGCGCAGTTATCACACAAACTTCTAAGCGACAGCAGAGTTGTTAATATGGAGAAAACAAACTTCAGATACCTTGCTGTTGAAGATATATCCGATGAAATTGACTTTGCAAGTGTGGATGTTTCTTTTATTTCTCTGAGGTACATCATACCGAATTTATATAAATTTCTTAAACATGGTGCTACGGCAGTGTGTCTTATTAAGCCACAATTTGAGGCGGGGAAAGAAAATGTCGGTAAAAATGGTATTGTTAAAGAAATAGGTGTACACAAGGATGTTGTTACAGATGTTTACCGTTTTGCCATTGAGTCGGGATTTGCAGTTGAGGGATTGGATTTCTCACCTATAAAGGGACCAAAGGGGAATATTGAATATCTGATATATCTTAAAAAAGATGAAAAAAGTGTAACTGTTGTCAATGTACAGCAAATATCTGAAACAGTAATAAATTCACACAGAGAGCTTAACAGAGGTGAAATTTGATGAAAGTGGCGTTACAAGTAAATATGACAAGAGAAAATGCTTATAACGTTGCTTCTGAGGTGTGCAATCAACTTGCAAGATTAGGCATTTTTGTCCTGATGGATAAAAAACATCTTAATATTTTTAAAGAACAGTCAATAGAATTCCTTGATGCTGATAAATGTATTACAGAGTGTGACATTGTTATTTCTATCGGCGGTGACGGAACGATTATTCATTCCGCTCACGATGCTGCTGAATATGATAAACCGGTTCTTGGTATAAATGCAGGCAGATTGGGATTTCTTGCCGGACTTGAAAAAGGTGAGCTTGACAGATTGTCTTGCTTGAAAGACGGAAGCTATACCGTTGATAACAGAATGATGCTTGAAGTAAGACATTATGAGGGTAATGAATTTGTAAATGATTATACTTGCCTGAATGATGTTATAATCGGACGAGGGGCTACGCTCAGACTTTGTGAGATTGATGTCAGCAGTAACGGGAAGCTTTTATACAACTATCTTGCAGACGGTCTTATCGTTGCAACTCCGACGGGTTCAACCGCATACTCACTTTCGTCGGGCGGGCCTGTGGTTGACACGAGTATTGAAAGTTTAATACTTACCCCTGTATGCAGTCATTCGCTTTTTTCGCGCTCAATTATATTTAGACCTGATACGGAGATTGAGTTCAGCGTCAAAAATTGTGATAACTGCTCACCGGTTTTCAGTTGTGATGGCGAGATTGGAATACCTGTTACTTCGAAGACCCGTATATTAGTAACCAGGAGCAAAAAATATTCCAAAATCATCAGAATTAAATCGGATAGCTTTTCTGATGTATTGAACAGTAAGTTAATAAATAGATATAAACATCAACAAGGAGAATAAAAATGAAGAAAAACAGACATGAGGCACTGCTTTCTCTTATTGAAAAAGAAGAGATCGGTACCCAGGATGAACTTTTACAAAAACTTAACGAGCTTGGATATAAGGTTACTCAAGCTACTGTATCCAGAGACATTAAACAGCTTAAGTTAATAAAAGTACCGGGAAAATCAGGTCAATATAAATATTCTTGTGCAACAAACGATGCGGAGGATCGCTCCGGCAAATATCATTCAATTCTTATGCACTCAGTAATTTCAGTTGATTATGCCGGAAATATTGCAGTAATTAAATGTTATTCAGGTATGGCTCAGGCAGCCTGTGCTGCTGTTGACAATCTTGGGCCGGAAAATGTTGTCGGAACTCTTGCAGGTGATGATACTATCTTCTTATTGTGTAAAAATGAGGTCAGCGCTGCTGAATTGAAGGACTTTATAGGCGGAATAATAAATAAAAAAGATTAAAAAGAGGAGGATGCTCTATGCTGTCAAGTTTAAAAATAGAAAATATAGCGGTTGTTGAGCACTCCGAAATTAACTTTGGCAATGGTCTTAATATACTTACGGGTGAGACCGGAGCCGGTAAATCAATAATCATTGACGCTATAAACGCTGTACTCGGAGAACGTACTTCTAAAGA
This sequence comes from Acutalibacteraceae bacterium, assembly GCA_045638245.1. Classification (GTDB taxonomy): domain Bacteria; phylum Bacillota; class Clostridia; order Oscillospirales; family Acutalibacteraceae; genus UBA6857. The sequence goes on from JAZUAZ010000237.1 coordinate 38,558, forward strand.
TATTGTGCGTTCAGGTTGTGACAAGGCACGTGTAACTGCATGGTTTGACAAAATACCGGAATCACTGTGCGATTTACTTGAACAGTATGACGTTGATAATGATGATGGAGGTCTTCTTATCAGCAGAATTATTTCTTCCGACGGGAGAAGCAGCTGTAAGGTCAACGGTTGTAATGTAACCGTATCAATGCTCAGAGATATTGGTAGAAATCTTATTTCGATCTGCGGTCAGCATGATAGTCAATTCCTTTTACAAAAGGATTATCATCTTGGTTTTATAGACTCTGTAGCCGGTAGTGAAGAATTGCTTGATGAATATGTGGAGATATACTCTAAGGTTAAAGAGATCAAGAAAAGATTGAAGGTTCTCCTTAAGAACGAGGATGAGAAGGAGCGCAGGCTTGATATTCTTCAATATCAGATAGATGAAATCTCCCGTGCTGATTTGCATATCGGCGAAAAAGAAGAGCTTATGAAACAGAAAAATGTAATTCGGAATATTGAAAAAATAACCGGGTGTGTTCATAAATGTGATGCATTACTAAATGGAAATGACAACGAAAACGGTATTTTAGGTCTTATGCATAACCTGAGCTCTTGTTTAGATGAGCTGTCCGGATATGATGCTTCTGCATCTGTCATTGCAGAAGCTGTGAACGATATTATTTATACACTTTCTGATTATTCATCTGAGATTAACTCGCATTTAAACGATGCTGAATATTCTTATTCTGATATAAATGAAATTGAAGCGAGACTTGATCTTATTTATCGTTTGTCAAAAAAGTACGGTGAGGACGAGAAGGCAATTTTAAGTTTTCTGGACAAAGCAACAGAAGAGTTCAACTCAATATGTAACAGCGATGAAATGATTGAAGAGCTGAGCAATGAGCTTATTGCACTTGAGGAAGAGTTATTTAAAAAGGGCTGTTATTTATCTGATGCAAGAAAAAGTGCTGCAATTGACTTTGAAAATAAAATAAAACGTGAATTGAATTATCTTGATATGCCTAATGCTCAGTTTTTAGTTGATTTTAAAGATTCAGATGCAACAGAAAACGGTCTTGATGATGTAGAATTTCTTTTTTCAGCCAACTCAGGGCAAGACACCAGATCTCTTCACAAAATTGCTTCCGGCGGTGAACTTTCGAGAGTTATGCTTGCCATCAGAAGTGTACTGAGTGATACGGATCCCACAGCAACAGTAATCTTTGATGAAATCGATACAGGTGTCAGCGGTAGGGCTGCCCACAAAATTGCATATAAGATGCACGAGTTGTCAAGGCTTAAACAGGTTTTATGTGTAACACATCTGGCACAGATAGCAGCTTATGCTGATAACCATCTTTACATCGAGAAGCATGCTGACGATAAAAGGACATATACGAACGTAGTCTCCCTTGATGAAGCTGGATGTGTAAATGAAATAGCCCGTATAATCGGGGGCGAGGTTATTACGCCTGCTACACTTGAGTCCGCCCGTGAAATGATAGAATATGCTAAAAGTGGTAATTTCTAAAAATTAACCGTGTATAACTTGACTTTAAGTTTATAAATCGGTAAAATACAATGAAAACAAATGAAAGGAACGATAACAATGAAAATATATGAGGAGCTTGTGGCAAGAGGATTGATTGCTCAGGTTACAAATGAAGACGAAATAAGAGAAATGATCAATGAGGGAAAGGCAACTTTCTACATCGGATTTGACTGTACTGCTGATAGCCTTACTGCAGGTCATTTTATGGCTCTTACTCTTATGAAAAGATTACAGATGGCCGGAAACAGACCTATTGCGCTCATCGGTGGCGGTACAACTATGATTGGCGATCCTTCAGGCAGAACTGATATGCGTAAGATGCTTACAAAAGAGGATATTGACCACAATGCCGAATGCTTCAAGAGACAGATGGAGCGCTTTATTGATTTTGGTGAAGGAAAGGCAATGATGGTTAATAATGCCGACTGGCTTCTTAATCTTAATTATGTTGATCTTCTTCGCGAGGTAGGTGCTTGCTTCAGCGTAAATAAGATGCTTTCTGCTGAATGCTATAAGCAAAGAATGGAAAAGGGACTTTCCTTCCTTGAATTTAATTACATGATTATGCAGAGCTACGACTTCTATGAACTTTTCAAGACTTACGGATGTAATATGCAGTTTGGCGGAGACGACCAGTGGAGCAACATGCTTGGCGGTACTGAGCTTATCCGAAAGAAGCTTGGTAAGGACGCTCATGCTATGACAATTACACTTCTTACCGATTCTCAGGGTAAGAAAATGGGTAAAACTGCAGGTAATGCTGTTTGGCTCGATCCTAATAAGACATCTCCCTTTGATTTTTATCAGTATTGGAGAAATGTTGACGATGCTGATGTTCTTAAGTGCATAAAGATGCTCACCTTCCTTCCGATAGAAGAAATTTCTGAGATGGAAAGCTGGGAGGGCAGTCAACTTAACAGAGCAAAAGAAATACTTGCTTTTGAGCTTACAAAGCTTGTTCACGGTGAAGATGAGGCAAATAAGGCTCAGGAAGGCGCGAGAGCTCTTTTCTCTGGATCAGGCAATACTGATAATATGCCTACAACTGTTCTTTCATCTGCTGATTTCACAGATGGTGCTATCAGTCTTATTGATATGATGCTCAAGGCTTCAATTATCAAGTCAAGAGGTGAGGGCAGAAGACTCATTGAACAGGGCGGTGTTACTGTTGATGACGTAAAGGCTGAGAGCTTCTCCGATGTTATAAAAACAGAAGCTTTTGAAAAAGGCCAGGTAATTGTTAAGAAAGGCAAGAAGGTATTCGTTAAGTTTATCCTTGAATAATTAAGAGGGGAGAACCGTGAAATGACCGAAACTGATAAAAAATTAAAATTTAACATAGGTGCATTTTTATGTTACACTGTTAGTGTGCTGTTATCTTTAGTGTGCTACTTTGTATATGCATTTCTTCCGTCTTCGGATGAGTTTACTAATTCGATTGAATATTCCGGTGAAGAAACGGTATATGTATTCGGAAGTTCTTTTATATCAGGTTTAATAAGTGCTTTGATTTTTGGAATTATGGCGTTTGCTTTCAGAAAATATTTCTATAAACTTTCTTTTTCAGACAGAAAGATCGGTAATTACAAAATCAATGAATCTACATTGGAATGGATTTCGCTTATTACTTCAGTACTTTTATTTGCTGTTACATGTACAAGCGCAGTATTATCTTTTCTGTTTTTTAAGAGTTGTATGTTTGATATGACTGATCCTTTCCTTGCACCTACTGATGGTACGATATTCAAAAAATACGAATACGTAATTTTTGCAAATACAATTGTGCATATAGTATTCTATATACTTACAGTTATAAAAATGATAGGTATACATTGGCTTGACGGTATTGTATGTTTAATTTGCCGTACAGCTAAAAAGATAAAAAAATAAAGAACAAGAGGTGACAAAATGAATTTTAGGGACAAAAAAATTTATACAATCGCAACGGCACATCTTGACACTGTATGGAACTGGGACTTTGAGCATGTTATAAACGTTTGTCTCAAGGAAACTCTTGAACAGAATTTTGCTTTGTTTGAGAAATATCCGGATTATCGTTTTAATTTTGAAGGTGCATACAGATATGAACTTTTTGAAGAATATTACCCTGAAAAGTTTGAAGAATTAAGAAAGTATATTGAGCAGGGAAGATGGAATGTGACCGGAAGCGGTTACGAAAACGGCGACGTTAATGTCCCGTCACCTGAAAGTCTTTTCAGAAATATGCTTTACGGCAACCTTTATTTCGAAAAGAAGTTTGGAAAAAGGAGCAATGATATTTTCCTTCCCGACTGTTTTGGTTTTGGTTGGGCATTACCTGCAATCGCTGAACATAGCGGGTTAAAGGGCTTCTCAACCCAGAAACTTTCCTGGGGCAGTGCTTACGGCGTTCCTTTTGATATTGGTGTATGGTACGGTTCGAACGGGAAGAAAATTTTCGCATCGCTTGATGCTAAATCGTACTGTACAAAATTTAAAGAAGTACGTACAAAGAAAGATCTTGTTGAGAAACTCAACAAAAATATTTCCAATTTCAACTTCCCGTGGACATTTGCTTATCACGGCGTAGGTGATGTAGGCGGTGCACCCAAGGAAGAGTCGGTAAGAACTGTTTGCAATGAAATTTCTACAAATGAAACTTCAGACATTAAAGTTCTTTCATCCAGTCCTACAGAATTTTTCGACGATCTTTCAAAGCTTTCTGATGAAGAAATAGCGAAGCTTCCTACTTGGAATAACGAGCTTGTTATGACTAATCACGGTGTAGGTTCTTATATCTCACGAGCTTTCAGTAAGAGATATAACAGAAAAAATGAAGAGCTTGCTGACATGGCTGAAAGAGCCGGTGTTGCAGCTATGACTCTTTGCGGTGCAGAATACCCCAAGGATGAAATAGATAAAGGCTGGAAGAGGACTATTGCACACACCTTCCATGATGATATTACCGGTACTTCTGTACAGAGGGTATATCAGCGCTCGTGGAACGACCTTATTCTTAGCGCTAATCAGCTTTCTAATGCTTATGAAGGTGCTACTTCTGAGGTTATTAAATCACTTGATACTTCGTGGGTAAAGGGTATCCCGGTTGTTATTTGCAATAGCATTGAACAGAATAGAATGTCAGCTGTTGACATAACAATTCCTGCAAACGGTCACACAAATGTCCGTGTATTTGATAAGAGCGGTCAGGAACTTCCCAGCCAGGTGAATACATCAGATGCAGAAACAATGCATATTTCAATTTCGGCTATTGTACCGTCTCTCGGTTACAGGGTAGTCGACGTTATTTATAGCGATGTACCATGTCAGTTGAGCTCGGGTATTAAAGTAGGCTCCAATGTTATAGAAAACTTTAAATATATTGTTACCGTTAATGAAAACGGTGATATTTCATCAATTATTGATAAAACCCTTAACAATAAGGAGATTCTTGATAAGCCTATCAGATTTGAGCTCAATAAGTATAAGGGTGCAAAAGAATATCCCGCTTGGGAGCTTACTTATAAAGAAGTGAAAGCCTTCCCTTGGGAATTTGCAGAAAAGGGTGTCTGCACTGTTGAACAGTCAGGTCCTGTAAGAGCAACACTTAAGGTTGTTCAGAAAGTAAACAAGTCAACATTTACTTACTATGTATCACTTGAAGCGGGTTGTCCATGGGTAAGCGTATACAATGAAGTTGAGTGGCGCGAGTTTAAGAGAGTGCTTCATAACGGCTTCTCATTCACATGTAAGAATGCAAAATCTACATACGACTTAGGTCTTGGTACCATTACAAGAGGTGTCGCGAACAGTAAGCTTTATTCAGTTTGTGCACAGAAGTGGGCTGATATCACTAATGACGATGAAAGCTTTGGCGTATCTGTGTTCAGTGACTCCAAGTACGGTTGGATTATGAAGGATAATCACACCCTTAAGCTTACAGTTGTTCATTCTCCCAAAAATTGGTTCAGAGATGATAGCGTTCAGGGTATGTTGGATTTCGGACTTAACAGATATGGTTACGCTATTTTCTCTCATAGCGGAAAAGTCGGTAAGGAAACTCAGCTCAATGCAAGACTCTTTGACCGTCCTTTAACTGCTTTTATTTCTGACAAACACGACGGATGCCTTGGTGACAAATATTCGTTTGGTAACATCAGTGCTGACAATGTGATAGTCAGAGCAATCAAAAAGGCTGAAAAAACAGATGAAATTGTTGTAAGATTCAATGAAGGTGACCGTCGCAGAACCGAAAACATAGAGTTTACTCTTGGTGCTGGTATAGTCAGTGCGCGCGAAGTTAATGCTATGGAGGATGAAGTTGGTCTTGCTGTTGTTAACAATGGTAAGCTTATTTTCAGCATAGATCCTTATGAAGTTAAATCTTTTGCCCTTACACTTTCAAAAGGTAATGTAGGAAATAAACAGGAAACAACTCCTCTTGAGCTTCCTTTCAATGCTGATGTGGTTACTTTTAATCACGACAGAAATGCAGCTGCTATTCCTACCCTTGATGTTTCTATTCCCGGTGAAATTTTCCCGAAAGAAATAAACTGCTGCGGCGTTAAGTTCAAGACAGGTGATATATGGGGCGACGGAAACAATGCTATTATTTGTGCAGGTCAGACTATAAATGTAAAAGCAAAGAAGGTATATTTTATTGCCGCAAGCATTTATGGAGATAAGGTTTATGACTTTAAGGTCGGAAACGAGACAGTAAAAGTTCCTGTGCAGTCTATCAATGAGAGAATCGGTAAATGGGATCTCTACGATCTTGCTGAAACCGCAAATATTAAAACCGATAAGCTCGCATGGGAGTGCACTCATACCCATTCGGTTATATATGATGTTGCAGCTCAGCAGCTCTACTTCTTTATGTATGAGCTCAATACCGCTGACGTTGACAGTATTACATTGCCGGATGATAACGGACTTATCATTCTTGCTGCATCACAAAGTAATGACGGTTCATTCGTAAAGCTGGCTACACCTCTTTATGACAGAATCAAAGAACGTAACTTTGATTTTAAAATGTCATTTAAAGAAAGACAGAGCTACAGAAAGCATAAGATTCTTGAAAAAAAGACACCAAATAAATCATAAATGTGAAAGCACCTGCAATTTTTGCGGGTGCTTTTGGAGAAGATAAAGATGATTAAATCAAATTGCCATACACATACTGTTTATTGTGACGGAAAAAATTCTGTTGTCGAAATGATTGATGCGGCTATAAAAAAAGACTTTGTTAGTCTGGGCTTTTCCGGTCATTCACCCATGTATCCTAAAAATGATTGGTCAATGAATCAGGAGTCAATAAACTCTTATATTTTTGAAATAAAAAAGTGTAAAAAGCTGTATGAGGATAAAATAGATATTCTCTGTGGAATTGAGCTTGACAGTGATCACTCAGTATCGGATCTGTCTGAGTTTGATTATATAATTGCCTCTGTTCATCAATTCAGAGACGGAGAAAAAGAATATCCTATTGACTTATCTGCAGAAGAACTTGATAAAATCGTCTGTACCAGGTTTGGCGGTAACTGGATTGATATGTGTAAAGCTTATTATAACAATGTTGCTGAATTCGTTTGTAAGGTAAATCCGGATGTGATCGGCCATTTTGATCTTGTGACAAAGTACAATGAAAATGGACGTTTTTTTGATGAAAACGATGTTGATTACCGTAGTGCAGCATACAATGCTATTGACAGAATAATTTCTTCTGTTGATAGACCTGTTTTTGAAGTAAATACGGGGGCTATGTATCGTGTCGGCAAATCTGAACCGTATCCTTCGCCTTTTATTATGGAATATCTTTTCCGTAAAGGTATTGAAATTACTGTTACGTCAGATTCTCATTGTGTTGATTCTATAGATTTTGCCTTTGAAGAAGCTGCGGAATATTGTAAGAGATTTGGGTTTAGAAAATCAATCATCTTTACATCAAATGGAATAAAAGAAATAGATTTGTAATAATCAGCCCACTGAGGGCTGATTATTTATATTTTTATTGATTTTTATAGGGAAATGATATATAATAAAATGATAAAACATTAGGTTTGGAGGCTTTTTATGAACTTTAAAGATCTTTGTTTCGGTCTTACAGATATATCGGCAACTTCAGGAGATGAAAAAAGTTTATCTGTAGAGTTAACGAAGAGACTCGATAAATATATGACTTGTAAAACAGATAGCCTCGGTAATGTCATAGGTACTTGCGGTAGCGGAGATTTTCATGTTTTGTTAGATGCTCATATTGATCAGGTAGGTCTTGTTGTAAGAGCAATTGACGACAAAGGATTTCTGCTTGTTGACAGAATAGGTTCTGTTGATCTCAGAGTTCTTACAGGCTCGGAGGTTATAGTTCACGGTAAAGAAGATTTGTTAGGGGTCATATGCTCTGTACCTCCTCATCTGCAGAACGGTACTCCTTCAGGTGACCTGAACATAAAAGCTATGGCTGTTGATATCGGTATGTGCGCTGATAAGGCGCGCAGAATGGTTTCAGTCGGAGATCGCATTACAATGAAAAGTACGAAAAATGAGTTGCTCAACAATTGTATATGTTCTGCATCTCTTGATAACAGAGCAGGTGTTGCAGCTATTCTCGGGGCACTTGAAATAGTCAAAGGTAAGATCGATAACCTTACTTTATCAGTACTGTTTTCCGTTCAGGAAGAGGTTGGCCGCAGAGGAGCTGGTAGCGGCACTTTTCCGCTTAATCCTGACTGTGCGATTGTTGTTGACGTTGGATTCGGTGATGATGCATATACAGATTCAGCTTTTACCGTTAAACTCGGTAAGGGACCCTCGGTAGGAATCTCTCCGCTACTCGATAAAGGTCTTTTAGGTGAGATAATGAGTGTAGCTTATGAAAATAATATACCCGTACAAAATGATGTTATGGGTAGGAGCACAGGTACAAATGCTGACAGTATTTCAGTTGCCGGAAACGGAGTGAAAACCGCTTTGTTGTCTGTTCCGTTAAGATATATGCATACTTATAATGAAGTTGTTAATGTTGATGATGTTATGTATACATCTGAGCTTATTGCTGCATTTCTTCTCAAGAAGGAGGCCGAATTAAATGCTTGAATATCTTGAAAAATTGTGTCTTCTTGATGGTACTTCCGGCAGAGAAGAAAGTGTCAGAAATTATATTTTATCAGAGATACACAATAAATGTGAATATAAAACTGATGCAATGGGTAATATACTTGCATTTAAAAAAGGAAAAAGAAAAGCTTCCAAGAAGGTTATGATTTCTGCCCATATGGATGAAGTGGCTCTGATGATTACGTATATTTGCGACAATGGATTATTAAGGTTTACAAATATTGGAGGTATTGATTGCAGGGTTTTGTCGGGCAGAGCTGTTCGTGTAGGTGAAAAAGGTGTTGTTGGGATAATAGGTAACAAAGCTGTTCATCTTTGCAATGACAGTGAGGCTGTTGTTGTGCCTAAAATAGAAAAAATGTATATCGATATAGGAGCAAAGTCGGCTGATGAGGCAAAAAAATATGTTTCTATCGGTGATTGTGCCTATTTTAAATCAGATTTTATTTATTTCGGTGAAAATAAAGTGAAGGCAAAAGCTATTGACGACCGTTTTGGTTGTGCAATTATGCTTAAAATGATAAATGACGGTGTTGAATTTGACACGAACTTTGCTTTTTTAGTACAGGAAGAGGTCGGATGTCGAGGTGCGGGGCCGGCTGTATATGCTTTAAGACCTGATTATGCTATTGTTCTTGAGGCAACCACTGCTTCTGACATTTCAGGCGTTGCTGATGAAGATTCAGTTTGTTCACTCGGTAAAGGGGCGGTAGTGTCTTTTATGGACAGAAGTACTGTGTATAACAGAGATTTGTTTAAAAAAGCCTTTGAACTTGCCGAAAAAAAATCAATCAGAATTCAGCCTAAAACTACGGTAGCCGGCGGTAATGATGCGGGCACTATTCATAAATCCTGTGAAGGAGTTTTAACTATAGCTGTTTCATTACCCTGCAGATATATACACTCAGCTACATCGGTTGCGGATACAAAAGATATGGTTGCTTGTTTTGAATTGGCTAAAGTTCTTTCAGAGGAGTTTGCCAATGCTTAGAATTTTGAACACAAACGATTTACCAACAGTTAAAAAACTGACTGCTGACAGTGTTCTTGGCACAAGGATTTACTGCTATGCCTTATGCTATGGTTTTGATAAGAGTTTTATTGATTTTTGGGCGGGCAATGATGTTATCGTCGCAAGATTTGATAACACATTTACCATTAAAGCGGGTTATAATGCAGATTTTTATGAATTAAGAGAGTTTATTGATGTAATCGGTGCTAAGGATATTATTACTGAAGAACACACAGCAAAATCGTTAGGGTTTACCGGTTTTAATACAAAAAAAGCCTATATATTTGTTGGTGACGGATATGAATCATCCGATGTTGTAGAACTGGATGAGAGTTATATCTCTGAACTGTATTCGGTTATAAGTAATTCCATTCCTGATTCGTTCGGTAGCGACAAAAATGCCTATCTTAGCTTTCTTTCTGATTATATGTTCAGAAAAAACAGAGGATTTTCAAGAGCATATGGCGTAATTGTTGATGATAAGCTTGCTTCGACGATTATTACGTCTGCCGAATCAGATGATTCGGCGGTTTTAAGCGGAGTTGCCTGTAGGGAGGAGTTCAGAAAAAACGGGTACGGTAAGAAAACCGTATTAACTTTAGCTTCTTTGTTGAGTAAAGAAAATAAGAATATATATGTAATTGCCCTAAATAAATCTGCAGAAGGTTTTTATGAACATATCGGTTTCAGATACTTTGAAACTATTTCATATATATCGGAAAAGGTGTAATAAATATGTTTAAATTTGATGAGAGAATAGAAAAAATAGCTATTGACGCTCTTGATATTGCAAAGGAAGAATTCAGCAAAATTGATGAAATAACTGAATATAATCAGCAAAAAATGCTCTCTGCATTTATTGATAACTGTGTATCCGAAACGATGTTTGCAGAGAGCACAGGTTACGGATATAATGACAGAGGCAGGGAGGTTATAGACAAGGTGTTTGCTCAGGCAGTTGGTGCCGAGGATGCTCTCGTTAGACACAATTTTACGTGCGGAACACACACCTTGACCGTTGCTCTTTTTGGCGTACTCAGACCGGGCGATGTGATGCTCAGCGTATCCGGAAGACCGTATGATACGATTCTTCCTGTGATTGGTGTGGGTACAACTGAAAATGAAAATATGGGATCGTTGAAAAATTACGGTATAAAGTATGATGAGGTTCAACTTAGAGAGGACGGTAAGCTTGATTTTGCGTCGATTGAAGAGCGTTTAAAAAGAGAACCTATCAGAATGGTTTATATTCAGCGTTCCAGAGGTTACAGTCTTAGACCTACTGTTTCAGTATCGGAAATAGCCAAGGTTGTTGAAATTACAAAAAAATATCCGGGTACTATGGTTATGGTTGATAACTGTTACGGTGAATGGACGGAAAAAATTGAGCCAACTGATGTAGGTGTTGACTTAATGGCCGGTTCGCTTATTAAAAACCCTGGTGGAGGAATTGCTAAAACAGGTGGCTATATAGCGGGTAAGAGTGAGTTTGTTGAGCTTTGTGCATACAGAATGACTACACCGGGCTTAGGGCGTGAGGTTGGTGCGACTCTTGGCCAGAGCAGAGAGTTGTATATGGGAATTTTTAACGGCCCTCATGTTGTTGGTGAAGCTTTAAAAACTGCGGTGTTCACCGCTTCGATAATGAAGCTTCTCGGATTTGATTCAACCCCTGAAATTCATGAGACGAGACACGATATAATCGAAGCTGTTAAGCTTGGTAGAGAGGATCTTCTTGTGGCCTTTTGTCAAGGGCTTCAAAAAGGAGCTCCGGTTGATTCGTTTGTTACTCCCGAGCCGTGGGATATGCCGGGATACGATAATAAAGTCATTATGTCTGCCGGTGCATTTACTCTCGGATCATCTATTGAGCTTTCAGCTGATGCACCTTTACGCGAACCGTATGCTGTATGGCTTCAGGGCGGTTTGAATTTTCATAGTAGTAAAATCGCTGTGATGTTTGCTGCGCAGGAAGTTCTTAAAGTGCTTGATAAAGAGGTATAAAATGGAAAGTTTCAAGGGTTTTTCACCGGATATATTTTTACTGCTGGAGCTTAATAAATTTAATGACAGTAAAGAATTTTATGAGTCGGTTAAGGATGAGATAAAGAAAAAAGCAATTGAACCCATGCGTTCTCTTGCTGCAGATATTTCTGATGAATTATATAAAATTGATGACAAGATGAATCTTGTTCCTTCAAAAATGGTGTCGCGCATAAGAAGGGATACAAGATTTTCAAAAAATAAAAATCTTTATCGTTCAAACGTATGGTGTATGTTTATGCGGGATAAGCACCAGTGGTCGTACCAGCCTTGTATGTGGTTTGAATATTACCCGGAATGCTACAGTTATGGTATTGGTATGTTCAGAACGGATGCGGATTATCTTCAGTGCTTCAGAGATTATCTTTCCGTCCATCAGAATGAATTTTTGGAGGCAATCCGATTCATTGAGTTAACAGGAGCTGTTTGTGAGATTGAGTCTTACAAGAAAGATAAGCCCGGAACACAAAACATAATACCGGAACTCAGAAAATTCTATAACTGTAAAAATATCTGGTTTGTTTATTATAACAGCGATATGAAAAAACTCATTGACGGTTCAATAAAAACAGAATTGATATATGCAGTCAGAGCTTTTGCTCCGTTCTACAGATTTTTACTTAACGTAACTGAGAAAATGTACGAAAAAGGTGATTGTAATGTATGAAAACAAGTATTTGTTCCTGAAAAGCGGAACTGATATAAGAGGTACTGCTGTTGAGGGAGTTCCCGGCGAAGAGGTTGAGCTGACAAATGAAGCTATATTCGATCTTACTGTAGGCTTTTGCAAATGGCTTAACGAGAAAGGATACAATAAAAACAAAAAAATTGCGGTTGGTCATGATTCGAGAATTTCTGCGCAAAGAATTAAAAACTGCATTTTCAAAGCACTTGCACAGTTTGATTTTACAATATTCGACTGTTCATATGCATCTACACCTGCGATGTTTATGGCTACGGTTGATGCAGGTTTTGTAGCTTCAATTCAGATAACAGCAAGTCATCATCCGTACAACAAGAACGGCCTGAAATTTTTTACGGCTGATGGCGGACTTGACGGTAAGGATATTATAAGAATAACCGAACTTGCATCATGCGAGTTTACTTCGAAGGATAAAAAGCCCGATGTAGTGCCATATGACTATATGAGTACTTATGCGAAAAGACTCAGAGAAATGATATGCCGAGAGGTGAATGCAGAAAAATTTGAAAAACCGCTCGACGGTTATAAAATCGTAGTAGATGCCGGTAACGGCGTCGGAGGTTTTTATGCAACAGAGGTTCTTGAAAAGCTTGGGGCAGATATAAGAGGCAGTCAATTTCTTGATATGAACGGAATGTTCCCGAATCATGCGCCTAATCCTGAAAATAAGGAAGCTATGAAGTCGGTTTGTGAGGCGACCTTAAACAACGGGGCTGATTTTGGTATAATATTCGATACCGATGTTGACAGAGCAGGTTGTGTTGATGAAACCGGAAAAGAAATCAACAGAAACAGACTTGTAGCTCTTGCTTCACTTATTGCTCTTGAAAACAATCCCGGGGGAACAGTTGTAACTGACAGTGTTACATCGACCGGCCTTACCGAATTTATAAAAAATACCCTTGGTGGTGTGCACTACAGGTTTAAGCGTGGCTATAAAAATGTAATCAACGAGCAGCTTCGTTTGCAGAGCGAGGGAGTTAACTGCCCGCTCGCTATCGAAACTTCGGGTCATGCAGCCTTCAGAGAAAACTATTATCTTGATGACGGTGCTTATCTTATTACAAAAATCATTATTAAAATGGCTCAACTTGGTAAGGAAGGCAAAAAGATAAACTCACTTATAGAGACATTAAAAGACCCTGTCGAAGAACAGGAATTCAGATTTAAAATTAAGGAAGCTAACTTCAGGGAGTATGGTCTTAAGGTTATTGATGAGCTCGAATCTTTCGCCTCAGAACAAGAGGGCTGGAGGATTGCTGATGATAACCGTGAAGGTATACGGATTTATTTTGACGGTGAAAAAGAAAAGGGTTGGCTTCTTCTGAGGCTTAGTGTACACGACCCGATAATGCCGCTGAATATAGAGAGTGAGATTGTAGGTGGCGTTAGAAATATCGTAGTTAAATTTATTGAATTTATAAAACACTACGATATGCTTGATTTGTCTTCTGTTATGAATTTTTAGACTGCTTAAAGGAGGTTAATTATGCGTAAATATTTTACTGCGTTTATTGCTTTTGGTTTTCTTGCAATTATTATGACAGCAATTTGCCTTGTTAGCTTTAAGCCTATTGAATCGCTTATGAAACCTCCTATGTCAGGTGGGGATCACCACGAGATACAGGTTGCTTTTGAAGAGTATATTGACAAGGAATATAAGCTTCGAGTTCCTCTCAGCGGAACCTACAGATCTTCTTATATTTCAGAGGATCTAAATGGTGACGGACAGGAAGAAATTATGGTTCTTTATTCCACAGAGGATGAAGTGGATATAGTTAAAATTTGCTTCATGAGGAAAGAGAACAACAAATGGAACGTTGTAACAGAGCTTATCAGTGATTACAATGAGGTGCATCAGGTTCAATTCGCCGACATCAACGGTGATTATATAATGGAACTACTTGTCGGATGGACGATTTATCGTAATGATTTTTCAAGAAATCTCAGTGTTTATAAAATACCGTTTGAAAGCAACAGTAATTTTGAAAATATGTTCAGTACGTCTTATCTTATGTTTGATACAGCGGATATTGATTCAAACGGGATAAATGATATTGCAGTTTTTGAATCTTCCGGTGACAGTACCGTACTCTCGTGCAACAGTTATGAGGGTGGTGCGGTTGTAAAAAAAGGAACAGTTCCTCTTGATTCGTCCGTGTATACAGTATATGGTCTGAATTATGATAATGGAGCGGAAGATAACGGATTACGGATGTTTATTGATGCATATAAAATTGATTCAGGAGTGGTTACCGAATGTGTTTTCTGGGACAAGAGAAAAAAACAATTCCGCAAGGTTGAATCTGACGGAATTAGTATTCTTTCATCAAGACTGACAGGTGTTCAGTGTCAGGATGTTAATAATGACGGACTTATTGAGGTTCCGATCGAGGTGCCTCTTGAAGGCAGTAGTGTTATTACGAAATCTGATTCTCCTGCACAGACGCAAAATATTATTAAGTGGATTCAGCTCGGCAAAAGTAAACCTGATACAATAACTTATCAGTTAATTTACAACAACAATGATTTCAGAATAACATTTAATGAAAAGTGGATGGAAAATGTTACAGTTATAAATAATTATCCGGAAGGTTCAATTAAGTTCTTTTCAACAAACAATAAGACACGTAAACTTTTGTTTGAGCTTATATACACATCCACACAGATCGAAGAAGACTCACTTGACAATAAATATAAACTTCTTACTCAGACAGGCAAAGGTAAACTCTTCTGTTTGATTCACAATTCAGACAGAGAACTTAATATAAACAAAATCTATTTAGAAAAGTCGATAATTCTTTATGGAGGTTAATATTATGAGAACAGTTTTAATTGCAGAGGATGAAAGTGCCATCAGAGATTTTATAGTTATAAATCTTAAAATTGCAGGCTTTGATGTCCTTGAAGCATCTGACGGCTCAAAAGCAATTGAGCAGTACGATTTAAATGCTGATAAAATTGATATTGCTTTACTTGATATAATGATGCCCGGAGCAACCGGATGCGATGTTTGTAAACATATAAGAGAAAAAAATGCCAATGTCGGTATTGTTTTTCTCACGGCAAAAACACAGGAGCAGGATATTATTTCCGGATTCAGATACGGAGCAGATGATTATATAACCAAGCCGTTTTCACCATCCGAGTTGGTTGCCCGTCTTGAAACATTATACAGAAGAGTTGAATACAGTAAAAAACTGTTGCAGACTACGCAAAGCGATAAATTAAAACTTGGTGACTTTGAACTTGATTTAAAAAAGCATTGTGTATCAAACAAGGGTGAGATTATAGAGCTTACGCAGATTGAGTTTCAGATTCTCGAATGCTTTTTCAATGAACCCGGCAAATCTATCGATAGAAAGTACATACTTAATAAGGTGTGGGGAGATCCTTATTTTGGTGATGATAAGGTTGTTGATGTCAATATAAGGAGATTGAGACTAAAGCTTGAAGAAAGTCCGTCGAATCCGAGACATCTCATAACTATCTGGGGACAAGGTTATTGCTGGAAAGAATAAACTTTTGACGGAAAAGGGGAGGTACTGTATGAAAAAATCAATTAAACGCAGATGGGCGAAAAATATTTTATTGAGCATCATAGTAGTACTTCTTATCTGTTCAGGAGTAATTCTCTCTTCAATATATAATCGGTATCAGAACTATGCCGAGCAGACAATAAAAGCAAGAATAACAAAATCTGTTGACACATATTTTTTGCCGTACAGTACCGCCGATGATGAAACCTTTGCTCAGATTGCTGCTGATTTTGTTGACACCTTTTTATATAAAGACACCATAGAGGTTTGGGTTCTTGATAAAAACGGAAATATGATTGCATCGACAAGCGGTTTTAGCGAGAAACAAAAGGGCGATTATGACGATTACTCCGAAGCTTTGTATGCGGATAACCGTATAGGGTCAGCCCTTACAAAGCTTGAGACGGGTGAACATGTAACAGCTGTTACGTACATTTTGCGTGACAATAACGGCGATTCGTATGGTGCTTTGAGATATATGATTTCGATGGAGGATATTGATAAGCAATTTCTTCTTATTACATTGCTTGTAATTGTTATATTTATTCTTGTTATATTGGTTTTTGCTATGTCAGGTGTATATTTTATATCCTCTATAGTTAATCCGCTGCAGAGAATAAATCTGATAACTAAAGAAATAGCAAAAGGTAATTTTGACGTGCGAATCGAGTCTGAAAATGATGATGAGATAGGTGATTTGGCTTCTTCTATAAATAATATGGCTCTTCAGTTGAGTGAGATTGACGAAATGAAAAACGATTTTATTTCTACGGTTTCTCATGAAATCAGAACACCTCTCACAGCAATTAAGGGTTGGAGCGAAACGCTAAAAAGCGTTGGAAACGATGAAGAATTAAGGCACAAAGGACTCGATATAATTATTGATGAAACAACAAGATTATCTATTATGGTTGAAGATCTTCTTAACTTTTCAAGGATCCAGAACGGAAATTTTACAGCCAATAAAGAAAAAATTGATCTTGTTAATCTTGCTCAACAAGCTTTTGATATTTATAATCAGAAGTGTATGAGTGAAAATATAACTCTTGAAATTAAATTCAATCAGAAGAATCTCTTTATTTACGCTGACCGCGATAAAATTTTGCAGGTACTTATAAACATTCTTGATAATGCGCTCAAATATAATCACAGTGGCGGAAGTATAGATGTGACTATAGGTAAGTTCAAAAAGTACGGAAAGGTAACGATAAGCGATACAGGTTGCGGTATCAACCGGGATGATCTTCAGCACGTAAAGGACAAGTTTTATAAAGCCAATAATACCGTCAGAGGAACCGGAATAGGTTTAGCGGTTGTTGATGAAATAATTGAAATGCATGATGGTATTTTTGATATTAAGAGCGAAGAAGATAAAGGAACTGTTGTTGAAATTTACATTCCCCTGTATACGAAGGAGGCAGATTATGAATAATAAAGAAAAATCAGCCTGTAAGCTTTCTATAGGCGGTCAGGCTTTAATCGAAGGAATAATGATGCAGGGACCGAACGGAGCGGCTATATCGGTAAGATGCCCCGACGGCACTATTGATACAGAAGCAATTGAGGTAAAGCACATAAAAGACAAGATTAGATTTTTAGGCTGGCCGATTATAAGAGGTGTTGTGAATTATATTGAATCTATGGTGTTCGGTTATAAATGTCTTATGATTTCTGCGGATAAGTCAGGTCTTGAGGATATTGATGCAAGTGATGAAAATTCATCGAAGCTCGACAAGTGGCTAAGTGAACATCTTAATAAAAAGGTTATGGGGGTAATTACCGGAATTGCATCTGTTATAGGTGTACTTCTTGCATTTTTATTGTTTTTCTACCTTCCTACAGCTGCAGTTAATTTTCTTAACGGATTATTTGACGGTATTCTTACGAATTATCGTGCGATCTTTGAAGGTGTAATCAGGATGGCGATATTTGTTATTTATATTGCTCTTGTTTCACTTATGAAAGATATCAAGCGTACTTTTATGTATCACGGAGCGGAACATAAAACTATATTTTGCTACGAAAACGGTCTTGAACTTACGGTTGAAAATGTAAGGAAGCAGTCACGCTTTCACCCCCGTTGCGGAACAAGCTTTATTTTTGTAATAATAATTATAAGTGTTATAATTTCATCGGTAATATCTGTCACTACAGATCTTCATTCAAATAATCTTATCTGGATGGGTGTAAAGCTTCTTATTTTACCTTTAGTTACGGGTTTCAGCTATGAATTTATCAAATATGCAGGTAAGCATGACAATTTGTTTGTAAAAATACTTGCTGCTCCCGGACTATGGATGCAGCGACTTACAACTAAAGAACCTGATGATGAAATGATTGAGGTTGCGATCGCTGCGTTCACAGCTGTGCTTCCTGAAGAAGATGATAACAAGGATAATGCTGAAGATGAAACTTAATTCTGTTTGTAATAAAATAACTTCTCGGCTTGAATTTGTTTCAGAAAATCCGTACTTTGAAGCTAAAGAGCTTATAAAGTACGTCTGTTGTTTAAATGAAACGGAATTTTTATTGAGCCGTGATGATGAAATTTCAATTGAGAGAGAAGTAAAATTGTATCAGTTGGCAGAGCAAAGAGTTTCGGGAATTCCATTACAATACATCTTAGGAGAGTGGGATTTTATGGGCCATACTTTCCTGGTGGGGGAAGGCGTTCTCATTCCGAGACCTGAGACTGAAATTCTTTGCCAATATGTAATTGACTATTTAAAAAATGTATCCAAGCCTTGTGTCATTGATTTATGCTCAGGGAGTGGATGTATAGCAATTTCGGTTAAAATCTCTGTAGAAAAAGCTGAAGTATATTCAGTTGAAAAAAGCGAGGATGCATACAGATATCTTGAGCTGAACACTAAAAATCTTTGTAAAGATTCGCCGGTGAAATTGATCAGAGGGGATATTTTTAAAATTGATGATTTTGAAAATCTGCCTTTAGCCGATGTAATTGTCAGTAATCCACCGTACATTAACAGTGACGATATTGAACTTTTGCAGAAGGAAGTCAGATATGAGCCCGTAATGGCTCTTGACGGTGGAGTAGATGGTCTTGATTTTTATCGGTATATAATCACTGCGTGGAAACACTTTTTAAAACCGGATGGTATTTTCGCCTTTGAGTGCGGCGAAGAGCAAGCGTACAAAATAGCGAACATACTTAAGGAAAACGGATTTGACAGTTTTATCTGTAAGGATTATAATGATATCGAAAGGTTTGTAATAGGAAGGAGATACTGATGGGCGCATTATCAAAAATTTTAGCAAACGGGTTTACAACAGATACAATACTTGCTTTGTTTGCTGCTTTGTTTATAATTTTTTGTGTATCACCGCTACATGAGTATGCACATGCATTTACCGCATATAAACTCGGTGACAAAACAGCTAAGTTTCAGGGGCGTCTTACATTGAATCCGCTTGCCCATATTGATCTGCTCGGAGCTATTATGATTTTAGTTGTAGGTTTTGGCTATGCAAAACCGGTACCGGTTAATATGAGAAACTTTCCAAGACATAGAAGAAAGCTCTATATGGGACTCACAGCTTTTGCAGGACCGCTATCAAACATTGTAATGGCATTTGTAATGACAGTGTTATATTGTTTCTCTTGGAAATTATTTATCAACAGTAACTATGAAAGTCTGGTTTATTATAATATATGCATATTTTTTGAATATGCGGCTATTATAAATATTTCTCTTGCAGTATTCAATCTTTTACCGATACCGCCTCTTGACGGATCGAGAATAACAAATGCAGTACTTCCTGATAAATATTACTATAAGATTATGCAGTACGAACAGATTATCAGGATAGCACTTTTTGTTCTGATATATATAGGTATACTTGATAGGCCGTTGAGTATTGCTGTTAGTTTTGTACGTGATGGTTTATTTAATGTTGCATCGGCTATAGTTGGGATATAATAAATTAAATTCAGGAGCATTATGGAAAAAATACAATATAAATTGGATGTTTTTGAAGGACCGTTAGACCTTCTTTTACATTTGATAAGTAAACATAAACTTAATATAAATGATATACCTATCTTTGAACTTGTTGAGCAGTATATTGATTGTGTACGCAAGATGGAAGAGGCGGATATGGAAATTGCAAGTGATTTTCTTGAAATGGCTGCAAGACTTGTTTATATCAAGTCAGTATCTCTTCTTCCGGTGTATGAGGAAGCCGAGCAACTGAAAAAGGAGCTTACCGGAGAACTTCTTGAATATCAGGATTGCAAGATAATGGCAGGTAAAATAGCTGAAACAGCTGACGGGTTTGATTATTTTTACCGTAATACTATGAAAATAGAGGCTGACAAAAAATATGATCGCCTGCATGAAAGTAACGAGCTTGTTAATTATTATATGGAAGCTGTCGGTCGAGGTAAAAGAAAACTTCCTCCACCTGTTGAAGCTTTTACGGCTATTGTTACAAAGAAAATTGTGTCGGTAGCTTCAAGACTCAGTGGTATTTTTGCAAAACTAAAAAGAAGACCGGTAAATCGTTTGGGAGATTTCTTTGAAGATACATCTTCAAAATCTGAAATTGTTGCAACATTCCTTGCAATCCTCGAACTTATTAAAGCGAGAAGGATAATGATTAGTGGTGATGATGAGAACTCGTTGGTTGAGCAATCAGGAGAATTTGAAAATGAAGAAGAATTTGATTTAAGCTCGGAGGGGGACAATTATGCTGAATGATACAGAATTACTTGCAACGCTCGAGGCGGTACTTTTTGCAGTTGGTGAGCCTATTGAACTTATAAGGTTATCGCAGGGCTTGCAGGTGAGCCAAGAAATCGTTGAAAATTCATTACATATTCTTAAGGAAAAGTATGATTCACCTCAGTCGGGCCTGTGTTTATTGAAGCTTGACGATAAATACCAGCTTTGTACGAAAAAAATGTTTGCTGATTGTATAAGACGGGTGATTGAAATCAAAAAAAATGCACCGTTATCTAATGCAGCCTTTGAAGTACTTGCAATAATCGCATATAATCAACCTGTGACTAAAGCTTTTGTAGAACAAATCAGAGGGGTTGACTGTAGTGCTGTTATAACAAACCTCTGTCAAAAGTCACTTATTGAAGAGAAGGGCAGACTTGATCTTCCGGGCAGACCTTTAATATACGGAACAACTCCAGAGTTTTTACGCTGCTTTAATTTATCGTCACTTGACGATCTGCCTGAATTGCCTGAAAAAAATGAAGAAAAGTCTGAAAATATACAAGAAGATTTAGGAATAGTAGTTGACGAAAATCAAAAATTAGAGTAACATATAATGAGAAAGTTATAAGGTGGTGGAGAATTGAACGGATTTCATATTTTTTTATGTGTAGTTGCAGGAATTATTGGTTTCTTCGTTTTGATTCTTTCGGTGCCTGTTCATGTTTCGATCGGTTATGACGATAAGATAAGGCTGTCTGTCAGATATCTGTTCTTAAAGCTTAATATTTTACCTTCTGAAAATAAGAAACCCAAAAAAGACAAGCCTAAAAAGGAAAAGCCGCCTAAGAAGGAAGAACCGAAAAAAGAAGCTGATAAAGAAAAGAAACCGAATCCAATACTCGAGATGGTGAAAGCAAACGGTCATGACGGTATGATGCTTGTTATACAGAATCTCGGAAAGGTTATGGGTACATATGGCGGAAATCTTTTCAAAAGTGTTATTTTTGATGAAATAGTTCTTCATATCTGTGTGGGAACCGGTGATTCCGCTACTACTGCCATCAAGTACGGTAAAACCTGTCAGAAGGTTTATCCGATTTTTGGATTTATATGTTCTAATAATCTTGTAAAGCGGTACGATATTGATGTGCACCCCGACTTTCTTGCTAACAAAACAGAAAGTGAGTTTTATACAGATTTCCATATCTGCATCCGTAAAATTATCAATGCAAGCATCGGAATGGTGTTCAGACTAATCTTCAAGGTTGTAATTACGTTCCTTAAAGGTGCCAAAAAGAAAAAAGGAACTGAATAATAAATTAAAAATATAAATTTTTACTGAAATGAAAGGATGATATACAATGGCAGAAAAATCAGCAGGTGCAATTCTCGCATCAACAATCGAAAAAATACGTGAGCTTGTGGATACAAGCACAATAATCGGAGAGCCTATTTATGCAGAGGGTGGTACCACAATTATCCCTGTATCAAAGGTTACATACGGTTTTGCATCAGGCGGAGCAGACTTCCCTTCAAAAAGCACTAAAGAACTTTTTGGCGGCGGCGGTGGTGCAGGTGTAACAATCACACCGGTAGCATTCCTTGTTATCAGCGGTGGAGAAGTTACTCTTAAGCACATAACTGCATATGATAACGCTGCTGAGCGAGTTGTTAACCTTGTTCCTGAGATGTTTGATAAGGTTACAGGTCTTATGAATAAGACGAAGAAAGATGTTGCTCCTGCAGAAGCGGAGGCATAATTTCATAAAGCTATAATTTTAATACAACCGCCTGCATATGATATATCGGCAGGTGGTTGCTTTGTTAATTAAAAAAATAATTATTACAGTATTATTGATTTCATTTTTTACTTTTTCGGTAAATTCTCTGCAAGATGAACACATCAGTGCAAGATCAGCGGTCGTAATTGATAGTGAGACGAATACGGTTGTGTATGAAAAAAATATGTCTGAGAGACTTTCAATGGCAAGTACAACAAAAATTATGACAGCAATACTTGCAATTGAATCAGGAAAGTTGTTTTGCACTGTTACTGCAGAAAGAGATATAGTATGTGAAGGGACGTCTATCGGCATAAAAAAAGGTGACAGCTTTACGCTTGAAACTCTTGTGTGGGCTATTCTTCTTGAATCCGGAAACGATGCATCAATACTTATTGCAGAGTACCTTGCCGATAACGAAGCGGACTTTGCTGGCTTGATGAATGAAAAGGCTGTCTCTATCGGTATGAACAATACTAATTTTGTTACAGCATCGGGACTTGACGCCGTCGAGCATTATACTACAGCATACGATATGGCTTTATTAGCTTCTTATGCAATCAAAAATCCGGTTTTTAAAAATATATGTTCAAGTGAACATTATAAAGCTGAATATATTACTCCTGATATTTCAGAAACATACTATAATCATAACAAGCTTCTGAAAATGTATTCAGGGGTTTTCGGGGTTAAGACGGGTTTTACCAAAAAAAGTGGCAGATGTTTGGTAAGTGCTTGTGAGAAGGATGAAAGTTCACTCATCGTTGTTACTCTTAATGCGCCAGACGATTGGAATGACCACATAAAACTTTATGAATATTGCTTTCAGATTTCAAAAAAAATCAATAAAGATATTATGATGCCGCATCGGTTAAGGGTTTACGGCTCTGATGTTGAATGGATAACGCTTAGTTATGATGAAGCTACTGTGAATTCTTTGGTTTCTGATGATGTGACTTGCATACTGCTTTTGCCTGAATTCGTATATGCTCCTATTAAGAACAATGATCAGATAGGTAAAATCATTTTCTTTTTGAATGGTGTGAAATATAAAGAGGTGCCGGTATGCGCCGGTTTACAAGCATCATCTGTTGAGGGAAAAGCGAAACCGATATATACTTTTTTTGATAAATTAACAAGTTTTTTTAATTAAAAAATTGAAAGGATGTTTTTAAAATGACAGACGGTAAGGTCAGGCTACAGAAATTCCTTGCGGAGAGTGGGGTTGCTTCCAGAAGAAAAAGTGAGGAGTTAATTGATGCAGGCAAAGTTAAGGTTAACGGTCATATAGCAGCAATAGGAGATAAAATAAATCCTAAAAAGGACACTATAACAGTTAACGGAAAAAAGATAGTAAAGCAGAAGGATAATACTTATATAGTACTCCATAAGCCGCGCGGTTTTATAACTACTATGAGTGACGAAATGGATCGAAAATGTGTTGCTGAACTTATTAAGGATGTTAAGTGTCGCGTTTTTCCTGTAGGAAGACTTGACCGTGATTCTGAAGGAATGCTCATTTTTACTAATGACGGTGAATTTGCGAATGCCCTTACTCATCCCACAAAGCATGTACCAAAAACATATAGAGTAACGGTTCGTCCGTCGGTTTCAGAGGAACAACTTACAGCTCTTACCGAAGGTATTATAATTGATGATAGGAAAACAGCTCCTGCAGAGGTTCATATTGTAACAAAAGAAGAAAACAGAGTTGTTCT
>JAZUAZ010000238.1:0-2452 GCA_045638245.1 Acutalibacteraceae bacterium
ATGCCGATATGGTAGAAATTATAGAAAAGAGTGTATCTCTTAGTGAGATGTTTGGTGATCCTTATAATTACGATACATGGTAAAACTGTCAGGCTGCAGATTGAAAAATCTGCGGTCTGATTGTGTTATATCGAAATTTACATCGGATAACGAATGGTAACTTATATAAAATCCTTTCAAAAAGCTAATCTCTAATCTCTGCTCCATAGTCTTTTTAGTCAATATTTACCACAAAAACAGCCAATACTGTCTAAGAAAATAAGCAAACTTACAAATTCACCGAAACAGAAAATTTCCTGTTGACTTATTTGACACTATAAGATATAATAGTCAAGCGTGCGATTATGCGCAAAACAATATTTCAAGAAAGGAGATGCTACATTTGCCTACCTTTAACCAGTTAGTTCGTAACGGTAGAGAAACACTTGTTAAGAAGCCTAAGGCTCCCGCTCTTCTCAAAGGCCTCAACTCAAAGAAGAATGTTATGACAGACCATAACTCTCCTCAGAAGCGTGGCGTTTGCACAGCTGTTAAGACAGCTACACCGAAGAAGCCCAACTCAGCTCTTCGTAAGATCGCGAGAGTACGTCTTACAAACGGAATTGAAGTAACAGCTTACATTCCCGGCGTAGGTCACAACCTTCAGGAGCACAGCGTTGTTCTCATTCGTGGCGGCCGTGTTAAGGACCTTCCCGGTGTGCGTTACCACATCGTCCGCGGTACACTTGATGCTCAGGGCGTAAACGGAAGAATGCAGTCCCGTTCAAAGTACGGTACTAAGCGTCCTAAGGCAGCTAAGAAATAATCCGGTTGCGTAACCGAAAAAACTTTTGAAATTCCGTAGTCAGACGGAAAATAACTATGAATTGACAAATCTTCTTGCAGGCAGACGCTTTTGCGTCGAATGTGAGAGTGTATATATAATGTATATGCCTCTCAAATTGGTGCCGACGGGAATTTGTCACTCGAGTACCTATGATATCATTACTATGAAGGAGGGAAGCGCAGTGCCAAGAAGAGGCCAGATTGCAAAACGTGATGTTTTGCCCGATCCGCTTTACAATTCAAAGCTTGTAACACGCCTTATCAACAGCGTTATGTACGACGGTAAGAAGGGTGTTGCTCAGAAAATTGTTTATGATGCATTTGACATCATCAAAGAAAAGACAGGTAAGGAACCCCTCGAGGTTTTTGAAGCCGCTATGGAAAACGTAATGCCTTTACTCGAAGTTAAGGCTCGCCGTGTTGGTGGTTCAACTTACCAGGTTCCCATGGATGTCCGTCCCGAAAGAAGACAGACACTCGGTCTTCGTTGGATTACTCTTTACAGCCGTCAGCGTTCAGAAAGAACAATGAAGGAAAGACTTGCCAACGAAATCATTGATGCTACAAACCAGACCGGTTCAGCATTCAAGAAGCGTGAAGATACCCATAAGATGGCAGAAGCTAACAAGGCTTTCGCACATTTCAGATGGTAATAACCTTATTCACTTAAACTTAAATAGGAGGATAAAATTATGGCCAGAAAGGTATCTCTTGAAAAAACAAGAAACATTGGTATTATGGCTCATATCGACGCCGGTAAGACTACAACATCAGAGCGTATTCTTTACTACACCGGTGTTAACCATAAGATTGGTGAAACCCACGACGGTTCAGCAACTATGGACTGGATGGAGCAGGAGCAGGAAAGAGGTATTACAATTACTTCAGCTGCTACAACTTGCTTCTGGAAGGACCATCGTATCAATATCATCGACACTCCGGGCCACGTTGACTTTACTGTTGAAGTTCAGCGTTCACTCCGTGTACTTGACGGTTCTGTAACCGTTCTTTGTGCAAAGGGCGGCGTTGAGCCTCAGAGTGAAACTGTTTGGCGTCAGGCTGACGAGTACAGAGTACCCAGAATGATCTATGTTAACAAGATGGACATCATGGGTGCAGACTTCTACAGAGTTCTCAAGATGGTTAAGGAGCGTTTCAACTGTAATGCAGTTCCCATTCAGCTCCCCATCGGCTCAGAAAACACCTTCAAGGGTATTGTTGACCTTGTAAACAACAATGCTATCGTATACTACGATGACCTTGGTAAGGATGTAAGAGTAGAAGAAATCCCCGAAGAAATGAAGGATCTTGCTGAAGAGTACCGTAGCAACCTCATCGAATCCGTTTGCGAAATGGACGAGGAGCTTATGGAAAAGTACTTCGAAGGCGAAGAGCCCTCAGTTGCAGATATTAAGAGAGTTATTCGTATGGCAACTATTGCTAACGATATGGTTCCCGTTTGCTGCGGTACCTCATACCGTAACAAGGGTGTTCAGCCTCTCCTCGACAATATCGTAGATTATATGCCCGCTCCCACAGATATCGAAGCTATCAAGGGTATCAACCCTGATACAGACGAAGAAGAAGTAAGACACTCATCAGACGATGAGCCCTTTGCAGCTCTTGC
>JAZUAZ010000239.1:0-2467 GCA_045638245.1 Acutalibacteraceae bacterium
CGAAGCTATTCACCCTGAGCTTCGTGCAGTGGGAAATGTCATCAGATTTACAGTGCCGAAGTTTACTCTCGGCTTTTTCAAAACGGCGGATTTCTTCCTTCAGAAATTCGGACTTCCCGACCTGACGAAGGGTATAAACTCGCAGGAAATATACATAAACCGCAAGGATGGCAGTAAGCTTCGCCTTCGTGTCTGCTCTCCCAAGGTGAAAAAAGAAGGTGTTCCCGGTCTTCTGTGGATTCATGGCGGAGGATACGGTCTTGGTTGTCCTGAGCAGGATTTTCATTTCATACAGAAGTTTGTTGATGCCTCGGGCTGTGTGGTAGTTGCTCCCGACTACTGCAAGGCGGTACGCACTCCGTACCCTGCGGCCTTTGATGATTGCTATAATGCTCTTTTATGGCTTAAAGAAAACGGATATAGGTACGGGATGAGAGACGATAAGATTTTTGTCGGCGGCAACAGTGCGGGCGGGGGGCT
Source organism: Acutalibacteraceae bacterium (assembly GCA_045638245.1). Lineage (GTDB taxonomy): Bacteria > Bacillota > Clostridia > Oscillospirales > Acutalibacteraceae > UBA6857. Next base: position 481 of record JAZUAZ010000239.1, read on the forward strand.
TTGCACTGCGGTTGTGCTTAAGGCAAGAGATACGGGCGATGTAAATATCGCTTTTCAGATGCCTCTTTACCCGATGCTTGATGACAGAATGATTACACCTTCTTCGCAGAATAACGATGCACCTGTGTGGAACAGTAAATCCAACGAGCTTGGCTGGAGACTGTACCTCGGTGAAAGCTACGGTACGGACAAGGTGGAAAAGTATGCGGCACCTGCGAGGGAAGCAGATTGCGGGGGACTTCCACCGACACTTACCTACGTTGGTACGGTGGAGCCTTTTAAGGATGAGACTGTTGAATATGTTGAAAAGTTCAGAGCCGAGGGTATCGAGGTACACTTCAGACTTTTTGACGGTTGTTTCCACGGATTTGATTTGTTAAAATGGACAAAGCCTGCGAAGGAAGCGGAGAAATTCCTCATGGACGGCTTTATGTATGCGGTGGAGAATTATTTTGCGCCTCAGAATTGAATACTGAGTCGGCGGGGGGTAAAAAAGCTTATGCAACCTGAGGTTGCTAAAATTTAAACCGATATTGATAGACTTTTTGTTTTTTTACGTGATAAAATAAAGGCAGAAAGGGGGAGTAAAAAATGAACTCCATCGGTGAAAGACTTTATGAAATAAGAAAGAAAAGAAATCTGTCTCAGGGTGAGCTTGCAGATAAGCTCGACGTTTCAAGGCAGACTGTTTCAAAGTGGGAAAACAATATGTGCTTGCCTGAGGTTGAAAAGCTGATGCAGCTCAGTGAGGCTTTGGGGGTTACTACCGACTACATATTAAAAGGTATAACTGAAAAAGAGACAACAAAAGAAAAGGAAACAGTTTACGTTTATATAAAAGAGCCGACCGATGAAGCTGAAGAGAAGAAGCGTACATCAAGAAGAAATGCGGGAATCGTACTTTTGCTTGTGGGCGGACTTGCAACAGTGGCTTTGCTTGTAATCTATCTGTTTATACCTGCAGTGCTTGCTGGTGTGGTCTGTCTGGTGGGTATAATCCTGACCTTCGGTGAGAAGCACCCGATACTCACTTCGGCTTGGACTGTTTATATAGTGGCGATGTGTTGCCTTTCTCCTTTTTCGATGTTGAGCCCGATAATAGCTTTTATACCTGAGTTTTATAATTGGGATGATGCGGCGTATCTTATAATTCCGTATCTTGAGTGGTCTCTTCTTCCTGTACTCATAATGTTTACTGTAAAAGCCAAAAGGGGATATATATTAAGAAAAAAAGACTGAAATTCCCATACTATTATATATATAGCAAGTTCCGTGGGTAAAACGTAGTTACTTTCGCTCACTGTGGCGCGTGACTACTGACTACCGGCTACTTAAGAGTACACACTCGCTCGGGTGTGTACTCTATATTTAGTACCGAAAACCGCTGAAAACACAAGGATTAGTAGCTGAAAAATGCTCGAAAATTTCTTGCAATTTTCACAAACTTTTTTTCTCAAAATCGTTGACAATTACCAATCTTTATGTTATCATTATCAGGCATGTAAAGCGGGTTTGGGTATAACTGCGTCTTTACATAACCTCAAGATATGCGATGATGCGGGAGGTGGCTGCCCCAGAGGCAGGAAATTTCCGCGGAGTATGTCCGATTTAAAACCGGGCGATCTATATTTCATCTTTAACGCTGTTATCTTGCGTTAAGTGTCGGCAGGGGTGCTATGCCCCGGTTCGGACTTAAACAGCGTATAGGGGTGAACTGTGCTTTTTTCGAAGCGACGACCGGAAATATTGCGTTTCCGGTTTTTTAAAGAAGGGCGTGCAAACACCCGGAAAAGCATATGAAAAAAGCAACGCCCTACTAATTCTTATTAGGAGGCAAACAAAATGGCAGTAAAGGAAAAGATCCGTATCAGACTCAAGGGTTACGACCACAACCTTGTTGACAAGGCAGCAGAGATGATCGTTGAAGCAGCTAAGAGAACTAACGCTACTGTTTCAGGTCCCATCCCTCTCCCCACAGAAAAGGAAG
>JAZUAZ010000240.1:0-14469 GCA_045638245.1 Acutalibacteraceae bacterium
AGATTTTCAATCTCATACTTTTCTTCGTATATGTATCTTTTAAGCCATCCGAATCTTAAGTCTGTCCACTCTTCGGGACGCATACTTCTTCTTACAACCTTAATATGTGCCATTTTTCTTCACCGCCTTAGTCTTTATCCCAGAAGAAGGGCTTTTTCTTCTGAGCAACGATTTTTACTTTTTCTCCCATATCACGTAATATCTCTCCTTCAATCCAGGCTATACAACGCTCAACGATAAGGCATTTTGAGCATTCACCCTGAAGAAGCACTGTAAGAACGCCGTTTTCAAGGGAAACAAAATCTATTTCTCCGCCGTCACCCTGAAGCTTCGGCTTTATGATGCTTTCAATATAATTCTTCATAATTCTACCTCTTTTTCTGTATTGAGTTAATTTTATACCAAAACCGAAACAGAGTCAACACAATAAATGAACAATCCCCCGACTTTTTTTAAGACGGGGGGAAGTTGTTATCAGAAGCACTCTATTACATGCGAGCCTTTCTTTACAAAGGCTATAAACTCATCGATTTCTGCAGTGATTTCGTAAGTCCCCTTGGTGTAAACCTTCTTATCCTTGGTAAGAATCCACTCACCGTCGGGGATAAACACGCTTTTTACCGTCTGTCCTCTTTCAACAATCGGTGCAAAAATAATATCGTCGCCAAACATATACTGACCGTCGAGTGAATAGCAGATTTCGTCGTCAGGGTACTCGAAATACATCGGGCGCATAATCGGATATCCCTTTTGCGATGCAATGTCCGACTGTGCCTTGATATAGGGTCTGAGCTTTTCTCGGATAAGTATGAGATTTTTCAGTATCTCAAAATTTTCCTCGCCGAAGCTCCATATTTCGTTGGAGTCGCCGCTTGGCTCCTTGAGACCCGGTGTAGGCTCAAAGTGTCTGTTTCTTGAGCCGTGAAGCCTCATAACGGGGCTGAAAAGTCCGTACTGGAACCAACGCACGATAAGCTCCTTAAAGTAATCGCTTCTGATATCGGCACCGTAGAAGCCTCCGATATCGGTATTCCACCAGGGTATACCGCACATACCCATATTAAGACCCGCTCTTACCTGACAGGCAAGAGATTCGAAGGTAGATTCAATATCTCCCGACCATACAAGTGAACCGAACTTCTGAGAGCCTGTATAAGCACAGCGTGTAAGTGTGATTATATCGTCCCTGCCCATAGACCTGAAGCCGTCATAAGCCATTTTAGAGTAGTAGTATGAATAAAGAAGTCCTACCATATCTCCCCTGCCGGCATACCATATCAGATTATCAAAATGCTCGGGGTGGATTTCGGGCTCAGCCTCGTCAAACCAGAGAGCATCAACACCGTTATCTATGTAATTTTCCTTGAGCTTACTCCATACGTACTCTCTCGTGGCGGGATTTGTAACATCAATTTCATTCTGCCAGCCGTAGAAATCAAAAACTCTGTCCGGCCCTCTTAAGGTACGCATAAGCATATTGTTATTTCTCATATGACGGTAATTTTCACTGTGCTCGTTTATTGTAGGCCACATTGAAACAATAAGCTTCGTATCCATACTGTGAAGCTCATCTGTCATAGCCTTTACATCGGGCCAGTATTTCGGATCGAACTTATAATCACCCTGCTCCGTCCAGTGAAAATAGTCGGCAACGATAGCCGATAAGGGTATACCGAGCTGCTTGTATCTTCTTGCAACAGAAAGAAGCTCCTCCTGAGTTTCATAGCGGAGTCTGCTCTGCCAGAAGCCCGTTGCCCATTCGGGCATTTCGGGTGCATAGCCTGTAAGGTCAGCAAGGGTGGTGCAGACCTCCTTCGGAGTACCTGCCATAACAACAAAGTCCATAAAGCGGCAGCAGTCGCAGCTCCAGCGGGTACGGTTTTTGGAAAGCTCACAAAGTCCCGTAGAAGGAATATTCCATAAAAAGCCGTAGCCAAGAGAAGAATAAACATAAGGTATAGTGCATTTCGCATTTACGTTGCGGATATCTATCGAGGAGCCCTTAAGGTCGAAGTCACTGTCCCAGCTGTGACCGAGACCGTAAAAATGCTCCTTTTCATCAGGCTCAAAGGTAACTCTTGCAGACCACAGTCCGCTGCCCTTGTTATCAAAGTGGCGGAAATTACTGTGGAAGGTAAGCTCAGGCTTTTCAACGAGAATGACCTTGCCCTCCTTATAAAAGGTAAGCTTACCGTTTTCCTCAAGCTTTACCGTAAGCGTACCGCAGGTAAGAGTTACACAGTAGCCCAGATCCTCAATTACGGCTTCTGTACTCTGCGGCATAAGTGTATAGTTCTCATCAATTACCCGGTTGTCGGGAAAGCCCTGAAAGCGGATTGCATTTTTTCCGCAGGCACTGATACGGATAAGCTCCGTATATCGCGTAAATAATATTTCATTTTCCCTGATTACAAGATTATTCATTTTATCTGCCCCTTAAATATAAGCTCAGACCGATACATACAATCGGACTTTATTCCTTACCTTTTATGACAATGCGACTGCCCTCATCTTCAATTCTCACAAAGCAAGGCTTCTCTTCTCCCTTTGTGTTAGGAGAATGATATGTCAGATAAAGTCCGTCCTTACCGCCGAAAATCATACCGTGACCGCCGTCATCATCAATGAGCGGTTCAAGATGCTCAAAGCCGGTTCCCAGCTCCCCGTCAGTGAATCTTACAAGGCACTCAGCGTACTTATCCTTTATAAAGGTGGACCAGAGCATCAGAAGCTCGTCACTTTTTGTGCGGTACATGAAGGGTCCGTCTGTTATTCTGTGTTCATTTTCGTATTTGTTCTCATCTGCCCAATGAGGCTCGGATGCCTTGAAAAGAGTAACCGCTTCACCGACTCTTTCAGTAAGGTCTTCACTCAGGGGAGCATAACATACAGTACCGTCAATAATCTGAGTATGCTCATGACAGAACACAATAAATGGCTCCGACTGCTTATTTATATAAAGCGTACCGTCAAGGCATTCCCACTCCTCAGGTGTTACAACGCCCTTACTGTGAGGCACGAAGGGTCCGAGGGGACTTTCGGATTTCATAATAAAAGTACCTCTCATGCCGTTGCTCTCTCTTGTAAAGGTTGCAAACATATAATAACTGCCCTTGTATCTGTGCACCTCGGGAGCCCAGTTGGCATCATAATTCATACCGCATTTCTGAGAATCGAAGCACTCCGCAGGCTCGCTCCAGTTTTCAAGGTCCGTTGATACATACACATCAAAGCCGGCTGTTTTCTTTCCGAAGTTTCTCGCTCTCGTTCCGTACATATAATACTTTTCATTTTCATACAAAACAAACGGATCGCGGATATTGATTTCACTGTTCCTCATTTCAGCGCCTCTTTCATCTTATTTGCAGTCTTTTAAAATTTTCTCTTTCCGGTGTGTTCCTTTTATTCCCTTACAGACGAAATCCTCTACTGTAAGGTCTTCGCAGTGCCTTGCCCATATTCCGTAGGCGGGAAGGTTTCTGAAACGCCAGCACTCAGGGTAAACCTTAGCATATTCGGGAATGAAAAGGCGTTTATCCCTGACCTCAACCGCATCACGGTAGGTAATATCAAAATGCCTGAGCGTTATATTTCTGCACCGCTTCGTTTTCATTTTCTGTCGGTAGCCCGCAATAATCACCGGAAGCTCAGCATCCCTTGCGGTTATACTTTCAACAGTGATATCGTACATTTCGCTCTTAAAGTCAAAGGTTTTCCTGTTAAGCGGTTTTTCGCCCTTATCCTCTTTTACAATTTCAGTTTTATTCGCCGTTGCCGACGTAACCTCTGCAGCTCTGTTGCGGTTTCCGAGACGTACAAAAAGCGGGCAGGTGCATCGGCTCATTGTGATATTTTTAATTCTCACATCGTGTACCCTTGCTCCGTCGCAGGCCTCGATTGACACACCCGAAACCGCACCCGGATAAAGGTCGGTCATCATAAAGGAGCAGTCCTCAACTGTAACGTCATAAATATCATAGGTTGTCTCCGTGCCGATTTTGAAGCAGTTTGTTCTTGAGATAACCTCACAATTTCTCACAGTGATACCGTGCATTTCCTTTTCGCAGCCGCACCAGACTGCATTTTTCAGCACTATACCGTCATCAGCGGTTGAAACGAAGCAATGATCAATTTCAACATTACTGCTGCCCGCAATATCAAAGCCGTCAGAATTTGCAACGTTACGGTTATTCCATATAACCGAATCGGTAATTCTCACTCCGTCACACACAAGCATTTTATATGTCCACCAGGGAGAATCCTCAAATATTATGTTGTGAATTTTAACGTTTCTGCATTTTTCGGTAAGAAGTATCGATCCGTATTTTGATTTGTGTGCAAAGCGAATCTGAGCACGGTAATCCCGTCGCATCTGTATTACGTCAATAACCGAAGCGGGTGAAAACATATTGTCACTTACAGGCTTAAGACCGAAAAGAGTACCGTTACCTATTATTTTTCCTCCGCCTGTTATTGTGATGTTTTCGCAACCGAAGGCATAAATAAGTGCATTGTGACTGTATCCCTTTCCCGTACAGTTTGCCGAAATACTGCTGCCGCTTTCTATAAACAGAGTTACTCCCGATCTTATGTAAAGGGTAGTTACAGTATAACAGCCCCCCGTAATCAGAACAGTACCTCCGCCCTTTTTGCCGCACTCGTCAATCGCCGCCTGAATTGCCGCCGTATTTTCACCTTCGGTCCTATCGGCTTCTGCACCGAAGGTACGTATATCAAAAATTTCCCCCTCAGGCTTCTGAGTAAAATCAATATATTTTCCCAAAGGGCAATAGGATGAATAGTCGCCCTCACGCACCTCAGTATAGGGCTCACCCTCAGTAACTCTTAAGTCCTTCCCGAAAAGAAAGGTATTGATTTTATCCTTCAGCGTTCTTTTTGTTTTCATTATACTATCCTCAACGGTAAATTTTTTGTATATAAAATTATAACACAAGCTATATTCCCTTTTCAACATAAAACAGACAGAAAATCCCCCTGACTGCAATAAAGTCAGAGGGATGAAGCTTAAGCCTCTTTAATTATGTATTTGTAGAAATCCACAGCAGGAGTAAGAGTTGAAACGTCAACGTTTTCGTCGATGCCGTGAACACTGTCAAGCTGCCGCTTGTTAATTTTGAAAGGTACGAAGCGAAGGCAGCTCTTACATATCTTACAGAAATATCTGCTGTCCGTTGCAGCATTCATAATGTAAGGTACGGGTCTGTAGTCGGGGAAAACGCTGTTTACTGCCTTTTCGATAAACTTAAAGGCTTCTCCGTTGAAATCAGTGATGTCGGATTCGATACCGTCATCTATTATTACTGTTTCAATATCGTACTTCTTTGCAAGTGCCTTAATTGCATCAACGCTTGCCTTCTTGCCCTGATGGTGTGAGAAACGCATATTACCCACTACCCAAGCCTCCTGCGGGATAACGTTTGCACCCTCGGAGCCCTTACTCATGGTAAAAGCAAGAGTCGTACGAAGAAGCGCCGCACCTGCAGGTGAAACCATAGGCATCACCTTTTTGAGAACAGGCTTGAAGGTATTGACATTACTGCAGGCGGTTTTCATAATACCGCTCATCGTGGGTGAAAAGCGTGTAAGCATTTCCTTTACGGTATCGGACATATGAACATCGAAGCACTCTGCCTTTTCTGCCTCTGCCATAAACTTACCAAGACGGACAAGCGGTGTATTCTTGCCAGGCGCAGATGCGTGTCCGCCATTTGATTTTGCAATAAATTTAAGATCAACGTAGCCTTTTTCGCCCACACCTATCATAGCAAAGGTTCCGTCAGCACCGCCGATGGGGTCATGCAATATCATTCCGCCCTCATCAAGCACCATATAAAACTCAACATTTCTCTTTTCAAGCTCAGCCGCAATAGCCTCGCCGCCTTCGCCGCCGATTTCCTCGGTGCAGGCTGTAACGAAGTAGGTATCTCTTACGGGAGTATAGCCTTCAGATATAAGCTCCTCGGCAGCCTGAAGCATCATAGCCATACCGCCCTTGGTGTCAAGGGTACCTCTGCCCCAGACCCTGCCGTCTGCGATTGCACCTGAGAAGGGAGGATGAGTCCACTCGCCGCTTGCTTCAACAACGTCGTGATGATTCATAAGAAGGATAGGCTGCTTTGACGAGTCGGTACCCTTCCACTTAATAAGAAGGCTGCCGTCGAAGTTTTCAACCTCAGCGGTTGCAAAAAGCTTGGGATAGGTCTCACGCAGCACCTCGTGGAAGCCTAAGAATTTGCCTATATCCTGATTTACTCTTGATGAAATAGTTTCAACCTTAATAAGCTTTGAAAGTATTTCAGCATACTGCATTGAACGGTTTTCGCTCATATCTTTTCATCTCCTGAATAAATAATAGGTAAATTATAGCACAGATTACAAGTAAAATAAAGAGATTAGGGGAAAATAAGGTAATTTCTAAAATAAACGGGAGGGCACAAAGACCCTCCCCTACTGCATTGAGTATAATTTCCCCTCACGGAAGTCTTGCCATATATTCACTTCCGTTATCCTTAAGCCATTTATGACAGCGTTTATAGTCGGGGAATACACGGTCAATCTCCGCATAAAACTCAGGTGAATGGTTCATATGCCTTCTGTGACAAAGCTCGTGGACAACCACACTGTCGATAACCTCAAGAGGAAAAAGCATCAGAAGACAGTTAAAATTAAGGTTACCCGCTGAAGAACAGCTCCCCCAACGTGTATGCTGACTGCGGATAGTAATTCTGCCGTAGCTTACTCCGATTTCAGAGGCATAATACCTCACTCTTTCGGGTATAAGTTCCTTTGCTTTCTTTACAAGCGCCTTTATTTCAGCCTCGGTGAAGGGTACTGCCCCGGAAAGTTTTTCTTCTCTTTCGGATATAGCCGCAAGATGCTTTTCAATCCATTCTTTTTTTGATTCTATAAAAGCATAAATATCCCTATCCTTCATACGAAGAGGCGCGCGTGCGATTATTTCATCAGCCTTAAGCTGAATCGACAGGGTTTTGCGTTCACTTCTTATCACGGTTATTTTAATATCTGAAAGCATCTGTTTTAAGCTCCTTACTGCTTTAGGGTAACAGAATTATAGCACAGGACGCCAGAGTTTTTCAACACAATAAAAAAAGCACCGCCCTGAAATTACTGTTCTTGGGGCGGTGTCCGTCTTTTCGGTTATAATTCAACAGCCTTACAGATTTCGGGTACGATGAATTCTATCTGCGGATGATTCTTTTCAACCGTACGCCTCAGCCTTTCAACACTGACCTCACGGGTAAGCGGCGGAAAAGCATCGTCAAAATGGTCAACAAAAATTTTTTTAGGCTGATATTTCGCTATAAACTTTTTCGTCTTTTCAGGCACGAAAACACTTCCGCCGTTTGCAAGAATAAGCATATCAATATCCTTCGGGAACTCTTTTTCGGGGCAGTCACGGAAGGAGCCTGTAAGAAAAATCTTTTTGCCCTCTGCTTCAATCTCAAAGGCAACAATTTCTCCGCCCATAGGCATTCTGCGGTTGGTATACGCCACCCAGAACAGGCGCGGAAAGTTCAGCACACATCTGGGGGCTACGGAAAGGATATATACCGGATCAAAAATGATATGTCTGAAGCTGTGAACACGGATAGTATAGTCCCCGACTCTGATAACATCATCGGGCTTGAAAGCTCTGATGCGCTCCTCGGGCACACCCTCTTTTAAAAGAGTCTTTTTCGGCACCGAGCTGCAATATATCGGCACGGTCTTATCCTTCCGGGCAAGCTCAGGAATACTGTACAAATGATCAAAATGCCCGTGGGTGATAAAAACCGCATCAAAGCCCGTAAAGCCTTCGATCGGAGTAGTTTCAATACGCTTATTCATACGTACGAAGGGATCAAAAAGCAGCTTTGTTTTTCCGTCGTCAATACCTATAGTCGCAGTTCCGTACCACGTGATTTTCATATTCAACACCCTCTCATTTTAAACAAAAACATTTTCCGAGCTTTTCTTAGTTTTATTATACAAAATACAAAATAAAAAACAAACAATTTTTATGAAATATATGTAAATAAATAATGACGTAACACCTTTCCGGAATGCAGCTATGTCTGAATTAACGGTAAAATTCTTTCACCACTTGAAAATTGCCTGTTTTTTTGCTACACTGACCTTACAGTATAAAACGCGCCCGATTTCATTCAAACCAGACGTAAAGAGGTGGAAAAAGTGTTAAAGGCAAACTGGATACATCCCTGCTATAATATGGGAGAAATATGTCCTCTTTTCAGAAAAGATTTCTTTGTTGATAAGGCTGTAGAATCTGCCGTACTTTATATAACCGCAAGAGGAGTCTATGAGGCTACTCTCAACGGTAAGCGTGTCGGTGATTTTATTATGGCTCCCGGATGGACCTCTTATCATAATCGGATACAGCTTCAGTCCTATGATGTGACAGAGCTGCTCAGCGAGGAAAACACACTGATTTTAGAGCTTGCCGAGGGTTGGTTCCGCCAATTGAAAAAGCCTCAGCCCAAAGCAATTATCGCTCAGCTGAGTATCACCTATACCGATGGTACTGAGGAAAGCATAGGCACTGATGAAAGCTGGCTTGTGGCAGAAGGCAATCTGCGCTTTTGTCATTTATACAACGGCATCAGATACGATGCTTCTCACACCCCTGTTTTCGATACTCTCGCCACTGTAGCCTCCGATAATTCTCAGCATTTACTCATTGAGCAGCAGGGAGAGACGGTAAAAGAGCAGGAACGGCTCACCGTTAAGGAGGTTATTGTAACGCCCAAGGGTGAAACCGTCCTTGACTTCGGTCAGAATATGACAGGATATCTCGAAATCACGGCAGACGCAAAGAAAGGTGACCTTATTTCCTTTTCTTTTGCCGAAATTCTTGATAAAGACGGTAACTTCTACAAGGAGAATTACCGCAGTGCCAAAGCAATGTATAAATATATATGTAAAAACGGCATACAGACCTACAAGCCCACTCTTACCTTCTACGGCTTCAGGTACGTAAGAATAGATAATTATCCCACTGAAATTGACCCGAAGAATTTTACAGCCATAGCAGTACACAGTAACATAAAACGTACAGGATATATCGAAAGCTCAGATCCGATGCTCAATCAGCTTTTCAGCAACATCATCTGGGGGCAGAAGGGCAATTTCCTCGATATTCCTACCGACTGTCCTCAGCGTGACGAGAGACTCGGCTGGTTGGGTGATGCTCAGGTTTTTATACGTACTGCAAGCTACAATTACAACGTTCTGAGGTTTTTCAAAAAATGGCTCAGAGACGTTAAGGCAGAGCAATATGAAAACGGTGCCGTGCCGGACCTTGTCCCCTCCATTTATCCGCGCAAGCCGAGAATAAGCACCGCATGGGCTGACGCCATAGCAATCTGTCCGTGGCAATGCTATCTTACCTACGGTGACACCGAGATTCTTGAAGAGTTCTTTGAGCCTGTTTGCAAATGGGTAGAATACATCGAAAAAAATACTGCAAAGCCCAATCTGTGGTTCGGAGGAAAGCACTACGCCGATTGGCTGGAGCTTGGCGGTAAATACGGAAAATTCAAAGGACCTACCCGTGATGATCTTGTAGCATCAGCCTATTATGCAAACACAGTAAAGCTTATTATAAAATCCGGCAGAGTTCTCGGACGTGACGTTGCACATTATGAAGAGAGATACCGCAATATACGTTCCGCCTTTATCAGAGAATTCCGTGACGATTTCAGAACACAGACAGAGCATATAATGGCTCTTCAGTTCGGTCTTACCGATAAGCCTGAGCAGGTTGCAGATTCCCTTGCGGCTCTCATACACAAGCAGGGAGATATGATACAGACAGGCTTTGTAGGCACTCCCTACATCCTTCACGTGCTTTCACGCTACGGTCATGCTGACCTAGCCTATACTCTGCTTCTCAGAAAAGAGTATCCTTCATGGCTTTATCCCATAAGTAAGGGAGCAACCACCATATGGGAGCACTGGGACGGTATAAAACCCGATGGAAGCATCTGGCCCGCAACAATGAATTCCTACAATCATTACGCCTACGGAGCAGTCGGTGATTGGATGTACGGCGTTATGGCAGGCATCAACACCGTCGAGGACTCCCCCGGATTCGGAAAAGTACATTTTGCCCCCGTTGCAGATGACCGTATTGATTGGTTCAAAGCGGAAATTGACACCGTTCACGGTAAAGTAATCTCTCGCTGGTGGCACGAAAACGGCAGGCTGAATTATGAAATCACCACCCCCGTACAATCAACCGCTGTCATCGGTGGAAAAAGCTATACGCTTTCACCGGGAAGCCACATCTTCTGATATTTAAAAGATATGAAAACTGCAGATAAATTCACTGACATTCTTCACTTTTTCTCGTGCAGACAGCTTGAATACGACAGGCGTTTATGATAAAATCACATCAGTAGGTTGTGTCTGCTGAAAACTGAAGATAACACTATGGAGGTTTATATGGAATTTTTACAAACGATAATTTCTTATCTTACAATAGCGGCAGCTTTTATTTCTTCAATTTTTACCTGGGGAGGCAAGGAAATGAAACCCTTCAGAAACGATTACACTATACCCGACAGTATTCCCGGATACAATGTGATTTCCACAGAGGAAAAGAATGACTGGAAGGCTGAATGGATCTGGGACAAGGATAACCTTACGGAGAAAAATGTATGGATGTGCTTTAATAAAAAAGTAACTCTTGACAAGGTGCCCTCAGAGCTTACAGCTCATATATCAGCCGACTCCAAATACTGGCTTTACATAAACGGTGAAACCGTTGTTTTTGAAGGAAACGTAAAGCGTGGTCCCGATGAAGGTTGCGGCTACTACGACAGTACGGATATTGCACCTTATCTCAGAGACGGTGAAAACACTGTCTGTGCTCTGGTATGGTTTTGGAATGACGATACAAGCTATTCATCAGCTAACAGCGGTCAGGGCGGATTCCTTTTCGAGGCAATCGGCGACGGTATCAGCATTATTTCAGATGAGAGCTGGAAGGTGAAGAGACACACTGCTTATGTTGATTCTCCGCTTTATCCTCCTAACTACAGAATTCCCGAGTACAGTATATACTTCGATGCAAGAAAGGATATAGGCAACTGGACAGATGAAGCCTATGACGTTTCCGCCTGGGAAAACGCTACCGCATATTCCCGCGGTGGCGAGGGTGCTTACGGCAGGCTTTATCCGAGAGGAATCCCCTTCCTTAAGGATTATGGTCTTAAGAACTATGAAATCTCTGGAGATTACGAAAATTACAAGGTAAATAATCCTTTCGGCAAAGAAATCACCGTAGATATCCCCTACAACGCTCAGATCACCCCCTATCTCAAGGTTATTGCTCCCGCAGGCAAAAAAATCCGCATAACAACGGAGAACACCTTAATCGGTGCAGTTTCAACAACCTACATAACAAAAGAGGGCGAACAGGAATTTGAGGCATTGGGTTGGTTCAACGGCGAGCACATCACCTATACCATCCCCTGCGGTGTTAAGGTCGTTTCTCTCAAGTACCGTGAAACAGGCTATAACAGCTCCTTCAGCGGTGATTTCAGATGCGACGATGAGTTTATGAACTCCCTCTGGCAGAAGTCACTGCGTACTCTCTACGTTACAATGCGTGACAATTTCATGGATTGTCCCGACAGAGAAAGAGCTCAGTGGTGGGGCGACGTTACCAACGAAATGATTATGACAATGTACTCTATGGACAGCAACTCCTACCTTCTCTATCAGAAGGGCGTAGAGGCTATGCTTTTACACGCCGATGAAGCAGGTGTGCTCCAGACAGTTGTTCCCATAAGCGGCGACTACTTTGAACTTCCCGTTCAGCAGCTCGCAGGTATTGTAGGCTTCCTCACCTACTATGATTATACGGGCGACCTCGCCTTTATCGAAAAGGTTTATGATGCCTCCGTAAAATATCTCAGGCTCTGGGAAATCGGTGAAAACAACCTTGTCGTTCACCGCAGCGGCTCTTGGGACTGGCCCGATTGGGGCAACAAGGCTGATATGACAGCTATCGAAAATGCCTGGTACTACTATGCTCTTTCATCCACCGAGAGAATGGCTGAGCTTATCGGAAGAAATGAGGATACAGCCTTTTTTACCGAAAGAAAGGCTGACATTGCAGAGGGCTACAAGACATTGTGGACGGGTGAAGGATATAAGAGCAAGGATGTAGCAAAGCCCGACGACAGAGCAAATGCACTTGCAGTTTTATCGGGACTTGCAGGAAAAGAACAGTATGCTGCTATTACAAAGGTTCTCACAACAACCCAGAACGCAAGTCCTTATATGGAATACTACGTACTTGAGGCTCTCTGCCGGATGGGAGAATTCGAAGCTGCAGAAAACAGAATCAAGGACAGATATACCGATATGGTAAATGAGGATTACTCAACTCTCTGGGAATTCTGGAATTCCTGGCAAGGCACAATGAATCACGCCTGGAGCGGAGGTCCCCTCGTTATAATGAGCAAGTATTTTGCAGGTATTGCCCCCATTGAAGCAGGCTACGAAAAAGTCAGCATCAATCCTCAGTACACAATGTCCGACACTATGAGCTGTACTGTGCCGAGTGTAAAGGGCTTAATAACCTTAGACTATGAAAAGGCCGACGGAATGTACGTTATAAATCTCACCCTCCCCGAGGATATGAAGGCTCTTTTAACAGTACCCTCCGACGCTGTCGTAACCGTTAATTCTAAGCTTTATTATCAGAACGGAAGCTACGCCACCTCAAGCAAAAACGTGGAAATAATATCGGAATAATCAATTAACCTTAAAGCCCCTGACCGTCGGTCAGGGGCTTATTACATTCCTTATATCAGAGATGTGTTCCTTCTTGTTTTTATTTAAACTGCATCAATAATGAGCTGCACCGCACCAACTCTCAAGTCACTTTATACGGTACTGTCTCAGGCGTTACCTTGTTTTTTACCAAGCTGATAGAAGGCAACCGCAGATGCAGCGGCAACGTTCAGTGAATCCACACCGTGATACATTGGTATTTTCACGGTAAAATCACATTCGGATATAGTATGATCAGAAAGCCCGTCGCCCTCTGTACCCATAACAACAGCAAGCTTATCCTCGCCTGCCAGCCTCGGATCATCTATAGAAAGAGAATTATCCTTAAGTGCCATAGCAACAGTTTTGAAGCCGAGAGATTTTATTTCATCAAGACTCTCATCGGACAAAAATGTCCACTCAATCTGAAACACAGTACCCATACTGACTCTTGCGGCACGTCTGTAGAGAGGATCGGAGCAACCGGGAGTGAGAATTACCCCATCCATACCGAGTGCGGCAGCAGAACGGATTATCGCACCAACATTGGTCGGATTCATAACCTTATCCAGTATAACTATTCTTCTTTTGTTCTCGCAGATTTTTTTCACAGAGGGTAAGGGTCTTCTCTTCATCGCACAAAGCATACCTCTCGTAAGCTTGAAACCTGTCAGCTGTGTCAGAATATCAAATTCCGCACAAAAAACCGGTACACCCTTTATTCTTTCGAGGATGCACTTGCCCTCACCCTCAATATGCCTTTTATCCATAAGACATGATATCGGTTCGTATCCTGCATCAAGAGCTCTTTCTATAACCTTCGGACTTTCCGCTATAAATAAGCCTTTTTCGGGGTACTCTCTGTTAAAAAGCTGGTTCTCGGTAAGACGTGCATACACATCCAGCTCGGTAGCGAGAAAATCTGTAATTTCCGTAATGTTGTTCATAGATAATTATTCTCCTTTTCCGCCGCTTTCATCCTTACAAGCTCTTATTTATCAGATTTGTCAGAAGTCCTCTGCAATTTTCAGACCCTCTGAAATTGCCTCGCTTATTCTTTCTTCAATTTCACTTTCAGAAATATAGTCCATATTCTGTGCTGAAACCACCTCTAAAGGACCTATACCCCAAAGCCATGACAGTGCTTTAAGATAGGGAGTTGCCTGCTCTAACATATCGCCTGTGCTGATATCCATACCTCTTGTAGTGATATACAGCATTTTTTCAGCCTTACAGTTACCGTAGCAGGTTTTGTCATTCGTCTTGAAGGTTACATCGAAAATAGAGCAAAGCTCAAGAAAGTTCTTGAGTGCCGCAGGAAATGACATATCCCAGAAGGGAGCCGCAATAACAATTCCGTCGGCATCGCGCACACTTTCTGCCCATAACATAACCTGAGGGTCAATAGCGCCGTTGTTACGTTTTGTTATAAGTTCCTTTTTTACGATGCTTAAATCAAGGTCATTTATAACAAGGGTCTGCACCTCGTATTTCTGCTTCAGCGCCTCCACAACAGGTGTTGCGATCCGTTTGGTTCTTGACTGCTCATCTCTTATGCAGGCATCAATATACAGTATTTTTTTCATTACGAAAGCCCCTTTTCCAGAGTAAAAATTCATTTATTGAAGTGATTATAGCATAATC
>JAZUAZ010000241.1:0-13925 GCA_045638245.1 Acutalibacteraceae bacterium
AAAGCGATGCTCGCGGTTATTTCGTCATTCAGAAGGAATAAGAACAGAAAAACAAGGATTCTTGCCGCCAGAAACGTTCACAAGGCATTTATATACGGTTGCGCTCTTTGTGATATTGATGTGGATTGGTTGTATCCGACAACTCGGACTCATCTTTGCTCTTGTGTTATAACTCCCGGAGAGCTTGAAAATAAATTATCAGGACTCAAAGAGGAAATTGATGCAGTATATGTAACTTCGCCTGACTACCTGGGTAAGTTAGCAGATATCAAAGGAATATCAGAGGTTTGCGACAGATATTCGGTGCCATTGATTGTTGATAATGCACATGGTGCGTATCTTGCTTTTATAGATGAGCAGTTGCATCCGATAAAAAATGGTGCTTTTATGTGTTGTGATTCAGCTCATAAAACCTTACCTGTTCTTACAGGGGGAGCCTATCTGCATATTTCAGATAAAGCAAAGTTCTGCGAGTCTTATATAGAGAGTATGATGTCACTTATGGGATCAACCAGCCCTTCTTATCTGATTTTGCAATCGCTTGATATATGCAACAGATATATTTCTGACGGTTATACCGAAAAACTTAAGTGTACAATAAATATGATTACAACTCTTAAAAATGAGCTTCTGGCTTCGGGAATGTATGTGGAAAAAACTGAACCGCTTAAGCTTGTTATCAATCTGAAACAATCCGGAATCAATATTCGCACTGTGCTTTCGGTGCTGAGTGATTTCGGTATTGTTGCTGAGTTTTATGATAGTGATCGTATTGTTTTTATGTTTACTCCCGAAAATACTTACAGTGATTCAGTGAGATTATCTGAAGCTTTACTTTGTATTGAGCGTAATGAAGCGGCAGACGGTAATAGTTGTTATGTTTCTTATGAAGAAGCCGAGAAGGTTATGAGTATCAGAGAAGCCTTTTTCTCATTTAAAGAAACTATCAGTGTTGAAAACGCTGAAGGTAGAATTTGCTCATCTCCTGCGATGACGTGTCCACCCGCTGTACCTCCGGTGGTAAGCGGTGAAATAATCAGCAGCTCTGCAATTGAGTGTATGCAACGTTATGGTATTGATAAAATCGAAGTAATTAAATAACATTACGGCTCTGCTTGAATTTTCAAACAGAGCCGTAAGTATTTTTATTCGGATCTAAGTGCTGTAACTGGGTCTTTCTTTGAAGCTTTTCTCGAAGGAATAATACCGCCGATCAGAGTAAGTACTACACTGAGTGCTATGAGTATAATTGCACTTAAGATCGGAAGCTGAGCACTGACATTCAGGTTGTCAGTGAGAGAGTGAATAATTGCATTTGCGGGAATTATCAACAATTCAGTTATAATGATTCCTATGCAACCGGAGCACAAACCGATTATAAGTGTTTCAGCGTTAAATACCTGGGAAATATTTCTCTTAGAGGCACCAATCGAACGAAGTATACCAATCTCCTTTGTTCTCTCGAGAACGGAAATATAGGTGATAATGCCGATCATTATTGAGGAAACAATAAGTGAAACTGCTACGAATGCTATAAGAACGTATGAAACAACATCAACGATTGAGGTAATAGAATCTGTTATCATTGCAATTGTATCTGAGTAAACTATTTTTGAATCCTCATCAACTGATGCATTGTAGTTTTCAATACAGTTTGATACAGCCTCTTTTGCCTCAAAGCTATCTGTATATATACTGATAGCAGTAGGGGAGTCGTAGCTGATTTTACCGAAGGTGCGAAGATTTGAGTCATAGCTGAAGCTACCGAGGTACTCATTATAGATGTAAAGGAGTGTTTTATCATCTGCATCATTTTCGAGCCAGTTGTCAAGTCCTTTACCTGAAATCATATCAGCCATTGAAAGGAATGATTTAATTTTACCGAACAAACTATCCTCAGAAAAAAGCTTGTCAGCGCCGATTGACTCAAAGAATGCGTTTATAGGATTACTCTCTTCTTCCTCTTCCTCGTTCTTTGCTGAAGATTTTCCGGCATTCATCATCATAATCATTGTGTACATTGATGACTTTTCCTGGGGGGTGAGAGTTGCAAGATATTCTCTTACCTGTGCAATTTTTTCTTCATCACTGATGGGTCCGAATGAGGTGCCGGTGAGAACATTTATCTCGGGCGTTGCCTGCTGTGCCTTTACAACTTCGCTTTTTTCAGCGAATGACATAAGAAAATCTGTGAGATTAGAGGTGTAAGCAACGGGGGTCAATATCGTAGCGTTTGTTGAATCGGGATTCGGTTTAATTACGCCGCTGATTTTGAGCTGAATTGCAGAGTCGAGCAATGTATTTAAATTATCATCACCGTCAATATAACTGAAGGTGCCATCCTCGTTAGAGGTGTATCTCGAACTTGCAGGAATAAGGTAGAAGGTTCTTCCGCAAAGAGATTCATAATCCCAGTTAAGAGGCTCTACTTTTTCACCGTCGTGTATTTTTTCTGAAATTTCCCAGTATTGATCTGAGGTTATAATTCCGAGCTGATAAAGTGAGTTAATATCAATTGAATTGAAATAATCGAGAACAAGAACAACTTCATCATAATTTTCGGGCCATCTGCCATAAAGAATGTCGTAACTTTCTTTTACAACATTACTGATAGCTTTACCGTCTCCGCCTGGAAGAAGTTCTGAGAAGTTTTCAGCACCGTTTGAGGTTGTGCCTACAATACTGGAGATAAAGGATCTCATCATTGACATACTAGATCCCATATCAAATCCTAAATTATCTAAAACAGATGTTGATATGCTTGTTTCGTTAATATCAGCGTCACTTGCAACAAGGTTACCGTTAGAATCGTATGAGTATATTTCGAAATTAAGGTCATAACTGTAGATGACACCATTATCACCTAAATATTGATGAATTTCGCTGTCGGGATTATCAAGGTAAGCCTTAAAAGATTTAAGGTCATTATCTTTTATGATGGAATTCATCATTGCTGAAGCTTGTATAGTTGCATATCCGGCATAGACACCATCATATTCTTTATCGATATCAACATTACCCATCATAGCCATCATACTGCTGTCTTGCATAATGGATGTATCCATAGTCTGACTTGAAATTGTTATGGGATAAGATGTCATCATTTCTTTTTGTATGTTCGATATATAAGCATTGACGCCTGATGACAATGCGAGAATCATAGCGATACCGATAATACCTATAGAACCTGCAAAGGATGTGAGCAGTGTTCTTGCGAGCTTGGTTTTTAAATTATTGAAACTGAGTTGGAGGGCCGTGAGAAAAGACATTGAAGCTTTTCCGTTATTATACGTTTTTATATTCTTGAAATCTTCCTGTGAAATTACATAAGGATTTGTATCCTCGGTTATAGAACCGTCCTTCAGTCGTACGATTCTGTTTGCGTATTCTTCTGCAAGCTCCGGGTTATGGGTAACCATAACAACCAGTCTGTCCTTTGCTACTTCTTTGAGCAACTCCATAACCTGAAGACTGGTATCGCTGTCAAGTGCACCGGTAGGCTCGTCTGCAAGAAGTATATCAGGGTTATTAACTAACGCTCTGGCAATTGCAACTCTCTGCATCTGTCCGCCGGACATCTGATTGGGTTTTTTATGAATATGTGCACCCAATCCAACCTCTTCAAGAGCTTTTTTAGCACGCTCCCTGCGTTCTGCTTTGGAAATACCCGATATTGTCAATGCAAGTTCGACATTAGAAAGTACTGTCTGGTGAGGAATAAGATTATAGCTCTGAAAAACGAAGCCTATAGTGTGGTTTCTGTACGCATCCCATTCTCTGTCACCGTAGTGCTGTGTAGAGGCACCATTGATTACAAGATCACCACTGTCATATCTGTCCAAACCGCCTATGATATTCAGTAGAGTAGTTTTACCTGAACCGCTTGGGCCGAGAATCGCAACAAACTCGTTATCCCTCAGGCAAAGATTGAGGTTGTTAAGAGCGGATTGCGTCATTCCGCCTGTAACGTATTTTTTATTGATGTTGTAAAGTTGAAGCATCGGATCATCCTCTTTAAAATGTTATTTTATAAATATACTAATTGACTATTTTAATACATTTAATTTAGTATTACTTAAAAAGTTATTAAAAAATATAAAAAAATTTATTTTCATTAATAAAATGCCAAATACTTACACTAATATAATTGACCGATAAACGTAAAATATATTTGCAAACGCAAAAAAAGTTTTTTTGAAAAGGAGTGTGTATTCAATGTCAAAGAATTCAAAGGGTATGGTACCCGAAGCAAGAAACGCTCTTGATAAGTTCAAGATGGAAGCAGCTTCTGAGGTTGGTGTAAACCTTAAGAACGGTTACAACGGTGATCTCACATCACGTGAAGCCGGTTCTGTAGGCGGCCAGATGGTCAAGAAGATGATCGAATCATATGAGAAGAATATGAAATAACATCTGACTTTATATAAAGAGCGTCATTTAAAATGGCGCTCTTTATTTTTAAAATTACACATCATTGTTACAGCTGCCTTCAGATACAGGCGATATCAATTCTTTGGTTACGCCTTTAGCGGGAGGAAGAATAACTTCACGTTTTGGAAAATCGTTTATCTCGAAATTACTTATGTCAACCAATTCAACAACCGTTTTAAGCGGTGCAGTTTTTTTCTTGGCAGACATAAAAACTTCTGTTGAAAAGCTCATATCAATGTCCGAATACATAATTTTCTTTTTTCTTTTTTTATTTTTTTTGTAGGTAAAAAGAAGTCTTATGAGATAGTAAGCGGTAATTGCAAGCACTGTCATTACGGTTATGAGCAGACCTGCATACAAAGATGTGAGCTCATATCTGAATTCTATGTTGTGATTGCCCTTTTCGACAAGTACACCGATAAGAGCACCTCCGACAGGAATAACCTTTTCCGATGATACCTTTTCACCATCGATATAAATCTGCCATGAAGTATCATAAGGTATTGATGTATAAACCATACAGTCTTCCGTAGCTGTAAATCTGCCCTTTATATTTGTATCATTGAACTCTTCTATAAATACCTGCTGAGATTTAAGCTTATCATATCCGCTTATGAAAGTTTCTTCATCAAGTGTGTATGCAACAAATTTAATTGTACCTGCGGCTGCCTCAAGCGGAAGATTGACAGTTATTGTGTCATTTGCATTATGATAACCTATGTCGAGGATACAGCTCTGATTAACACTATGAGCCATAGTGCCCTGACGTGATGTAACGGTGATGCTTCTTGCACTTGAGCCTGTAACATCAAAGTAAATATAAATGTTAGAATCAGCTTCGGGGATAAGAGTGAAGACCGCGGCACCATCGAATGAGTCGTTTGTTTTATCGAAATAGAAAGCAGATGAATTTATACTTTCAGTAAAGGGTGCAATGTTAGAATAGTCGATGTATGCAGGATATAGGCGTCTGAACGGACTGCCAAGACCGCTTGTTGCAAGATTGAAATAATCACCCTGAAGAGCAAAAGGATCCGCGACGGTATCTATGTTCCATTTTTCGATATATTCATCGTTGGCCCATGAAGCAAGGTTACTGTCTGCAAGATATGCAATAGGCAGAGAATAATTGTTTTTATAGGCGGTATAATTTGAGTAGGAATAAACCTTTTCGTAATTAGGAGAAGCAGCAAGAAGGTCAGGCGTTGTATTATTTACGATGTAATCAAGCGAGAACATCATATTATAAACAGGAGTCTGAGGATTGTATGTGTAACTGTTTATAGTGTTACTCATCATTCCAAGTCTGTCCTGAAGCTTGGACATTTTTTCTGAAGCCATAGATGAGAATACGGATGCACCATTATAATACAGCCATGAGTTGTCCATTCTTGTGCGCAAATCCGTAAGCTCCATACGATAAAAATCTTCACCTTCAATTGTATCAAGCTTATCTTTGACATTTTGAAACTCATCATAACCTGATACGAATGAGTCTTTTTGTACAGAAATACTCACTGTGTTTGAATCGCACATTACAGCTTCACTGCAAACGCAGATTACAAGAAGCGCAGCAACAGATGCAGTGTGGAACTTTTTATCCATAAATATTGAAATTATGCATACATAAAGAACTATAAGAATTATTGTAAGAGTCACAGTGCTTGCTGATACATTTTTTGAAGTTATTTCCTGTACAAGCATCACAAAGATCAATAATCCTACTCCGACTCCGGCAAAGTGCTTTGTTGTAAACTCTTTTGCTCTTATAAATGTTTTGTATGCAATGATGAGAAGAACAAAGGAGTAAATAAACGACTGTCTGTAGGGTAAATCATTTGGGAAGTGGAATCCGTGCCAGATATAGTTAAGATAATTTATATTGAAGCTGAGAAGAAGGACTGTCAGTAAGGCGAGTGTTGCAAACTTTTCCTTTTTGGATATTGATTTTGTAAAGAAATACAACGGAGCAAGTATGAGTGTAAGTATGCCGCAATAAACATTGGGCAAAACATGATCTCCGCTGCTTCGTATTGTTGTTGTAAGATTCGCAAGATGATTTGCAAAAAAATCATAAAAAGAAAAATAAGAGCTGAACTGAGTAGGAAATGTGTTTGAGGTTGCTGACGAGTCTTTGAGTACCTGATAAACCGGCACAAGTACGCAAGCCATAAGCCCTGCGGTTATTATAGCAGCTAAGGTGAAAATCAAGCCGCTTCTGATTAAACGGTTGTTAAAAATTCTCTTTTTATTCTTGATTTTTTTATCAACAACATCAAAGGGGCTATAGTTAATAAAAAAGTAGTATATGAAGTATATTACAGAGAAGATGCAAAGCATATACGACATATAGTAATTGGAAAACATAGTCAGTGCAAGCGAGACAACAAAGGTTCTCATTTTACCGTGGTCTATAATTCTTTCTATGCCAAGAAGAACAATGGGTAAAAGAACCATAGCATCAAGCCACATAACATTCCAGTAATATGCTAGCATATATCCGCAAAAAGAATACATTACGCCAAATGCGACAGAAACATAACTCTGGGAGTGAAGTGAACGTTTGATGTAATAAGTAAAGGTTGAAGATGATAATGCAGCTTTAATGAGTATCATTACTGCAATTGCCTCGGTGATATCTTTATGGTCAAAGAAAAAAATCAGAAATCCAAGGGGACTGGAAAGATAGTTAAAATAGTTTCCGAGAAAACAGCTTCCGAGGCCGGACGTCCAGGAATATATAAGACTGTCAGAATTTGAAATTCTCTCTAACAGTTCAGCAAAAAGGGGCCCGTACTGGTGGTAGAGATCCATACGAAGTATCGTATTATCACCGAACGGAATCATCTTGTTGCAAAAAAATATTGTTATCATAGTTATTGCTGTGGCAAAAAACGCTATAACAATATATTTGTACTCATAAATAAAATTTTTTAGTGTAAGCTTGTTTTTGTCAATCATGTGCAGCCTTCTTTCAGCGGTAAATTAAGTTAATCAACAAAATAATACTACAAAATCAAAGTATCTTCAAGTGTTTTTCAAATTAAATTCATTTATATATATTTAACTTGAAAAAATCTTAAACCTATAGTATAATACAAAATTAGATTATGTACCGGGAGAAGGTTTATATGAATAAAAAAGTAATAGTTATAGGTGCAGGTGCCGCAGGTCTTATGGCTTCAGGTGCAGCTGCGGAAAATGGGGCGGATGTGCTTATCGTTGAGCGAAATGACAAACCGGCAAGAAAGGTTATGATTACCGGGAAAGGTCGCTGTAATGTAACCAATAACTGCACTATGATAAATGAGCTTATAGCAAATGTACCCACGAACGGAAGATTCCTTTACAGCGCTTTTTCAAGGTTTATGCCGATTGATACTATGGAGTTCTTTGAAGATATGGGTGTACCCTTGAAGGTAGAAAGAGGTAACAGGGTTTTTCCGGAAAGTGATAAAGCGGTTAATATAGTTGATGCACTTAATTCCTTCAGTCAGGATGCAGGAGCAAGACGCATTAAAGGCAGGGTTACGAAGTTGCTCATTTCCGACGGTTCTGTGAGAGGGGTATTACTTGAGGATGGTAGTGAATACGCCGCTGATTGTGTGATTGTTGCCACCGGTGGAGTTTCATATCCGCTTACCGGATCTACCGGAGACGGATATGAGCTTGCAAAGCAGGCCGGACACAGTGTTACGGAGCTTAAACCTTCGCTTGTACCACTTGTTTGCCACGAGGGTTTTTGCAGCGATTTACAGGGGCTTTCGCTTAAGAATGTTGCAATTAGTGTAATTGATACGAACAGCTATAAAGAGGTATACAAGGATTTCGGTGAAATGCTTTTTACACACTTTGGTGTGTCCGGTCCGATGATCTTAAGTGCAAGCTCTCATCTTAAAGATATAACTCCGAGGAGATACGAGATACATATTGACCTCAAACCTGCAGTTTCTTATGAACAGTTGGACAAACGTATACAGAGGGATTTTCTTGAAAATACCAACAAGAATTTTATCAATGCTCTTGATTCACTGTTGCCCAAGAAACTTGTACCTGTAATTGTGCGCCTTTGCGGTATAAAGCCTGCTACCAAAGTTAATCAGATCACTAAAGAGCAGAGAGGTTCACTCGTAAATCTTCTTAAAGATCTTAAAGTCACCGTTCTTAAATACAGACCGATTGAAGAGGCTATTGTTACATCCGGCGGCGTCAGCACAAAGGAAATAGATCCAAAAACAATGGAATCAAAGCTGTGCAAGGGTCTTTATTTTGCAGGAGAGGTTATTGATGTTGATGCATATACAGGTGGATTCAATCTGCAGATTGCTTTTTCTACAGGAAGACTTGCGGGTGAGTGCAGTAGTCAATAAGTAACGTATATATCATTATCTGATTTTTAACGATTCAAAGGAGAAATAGTATGAATTATATAAATGTAGCAATTGACGGTCCTGCAGGAGCGGGAAAGAGTACTATAGCAAGAGCTGCTTCAAAAGAGCTTGGATATATTTATATAGATACAGGAGCATTATACAGAACGGTCGGACTTAATGCTTTGAGAATCGGAGTAGATATACAAGACGATACTGCTGTTGCCGCAACACTTACTGACGAGCTTTCTGTTGAACTGAGATTTGTTGCAGGAGAACAGAGGATGTTTCTTAACGGTGAAGATGTTTCGTCTGCAATAAGAACGCCCGAGGCTTCAATGGCAGCTTCGAGAGTTTCTGCAGTGCCTGCTGTACGCAAATATCTTTTCGACCTGCAGAAAAACCTTGCAAAGACAAATAACTGTATTATGGACGGAAGAGATATCGGTACAGTTGTTCTCCCGAATGCAGATGTAAAAATCTTTCTTACCGCTTCCCCCGAAGCGAGAGCAAAGAGACGCTATAAAGAACTGGTTGAAAAGGGAACAAACGCTTCCTATGAAGATGTACTTTCGGATATGATTAAGCGTGACTATGATGATTCTCACAGAGCTATTGCGCCTTTAAAGCAGGCTGATGATGCTATACTTTGCGATACAAGTGATTTAACTCTTGAAGAGTCTATTGGACTCGTAATTGATACAATAAAACAAGGTACACTTAAATAAAATTCTGACAGAATAAACACGTATATTCAGGCAATCCTACTTTTATGTGGGGTGATTGGTTGAATTTTGATTACACTACCGTAGGTAAAAGTTACTTTTACAGTCTTATAAAACCTTTCTTGTGGATAGCTTCTCACGTTGTTTACAAATACAGGTGTGAGGGTCGCAAAAACATTCCGACGGAAGGCAGTCTGATCATTGCTTGTAATCACGTTGCTTTTTCAGATCCTGCTCTTATTATTGTTAACTGTCCCAGGAAAATATACTATATGGCAAAGAGTGAGCTTTTTGAAAACAAAGCTTTTGCCGTGCTTTTAAAAAATATGAATGCTTTTCCGGTCAGACGTTGGAGTGCAGACAGAAATGCGCTTAAATATGCCGTTAAGGTTTTAAGAAAAGGAGAAGTACTTGGTATTTTTCCTGAGGGAAGACGAGTAAGAGGCGGCGCAAAACCTGTTGAAGCAAGGAAGGGTATCGGATATATTGCAAGAATATCGCATTCGGATATATTGCCGTGTTGCATTTTTAAGATTAACAAACGCTTTCGCAGTGAAATCAGACTTGTTTACGGAGAGGTAATAAAAAATAAAGATATTTTTCCTGCCGTAAATAATCTTTCAGCTTCTGAAGAATCTGAAATCGCCGCATCAATAATAATGAACAGGATAAAAGATTTATGGTTGATTCAAGAAAGAAAATTCAAACAGCAAGAACCGCTGGATTCTGCTTCGGAGTAAATCGGGCTGTAAAGACACTTAACAAAATAGTTGATGAAGGCAGAAAGGTATGCACTCTTGGTCCTATTATTCATAACCCGTCGGTTATTGATGAGCTTAAAAGACAAGGGGTTGAGATTGTTGAGTTACCTGATCAGGTTCCTGACGGATATGAAATCGTAATAAGAGCACACGGTGTTACAAAGCAGATTATTGATGAGCTTACAAAAAGAAAAATAACATATACAGACGCAACCTGTCCTTATGTTCTTAAAATTCATAAAATAATCAAAGAGAATTCTACTGAAAATAATATTGCACTCATAGCAGGCGATAAAAATCATCCTGAAGTTTGCGGCTTCAGAAGTCATTGTAAGGGTACTTCTTTTGTTTTCAAAAATTCTGAAGAGTTGGTAGATATACTCAAAGAAAATGATTATTTTGCTGAAAAAGAAATTTTACTTGTTGCACAGACAACTTTTTCAGTAAAAGAATGGAAAAAAAGCGAAAAAATAATTGAAAAACTCTGTACAAATCAAAAAACATTTGATACAATATGTAGAGCTACCCACGACAGACAGCATGAAGCTGTTGAACTTTCAGAAAAATCTGATGCAATGATTGTTATCGGAGGAAGGTTCAGCTCAAACACAGTTAAGCTTTACGATGTTTGCAAGGAAAATTGCGACACTTTTCTTATTGAAAGTGCGGAGGAACTCGTGGACGTTGATTTTTCGTCTTATGAGAAGATTGGTATAACAGCAGGTGCTTCAACACCTGCACGTATAATAAAGGAGGTTGAAGTCTTTATGACCGAAAACTTTAGTGAAACAAAAAATATCAAGGAGTCACAGGATCAGGAGTTGTTCTATGCAGCAGTAGATAGCATTGACGATACAAGCGATAATCCCTTTGTTGTTGGCATCGTTGTTGGCATTGCACCTAACGAGATTCAGGTTGATATCGGCAGAAAGTATGCCGGCTTTATCCCTGTTGAAGAGTACAGCAATGATCCCACAGCCGATCCCGCTAAGGAACTTAAGATTGGCGATGAACTCAATCTCATTATCATGAAAACAAATGATAATGAAGGCACAATGAAGCTCTCTAAGCGTCTTTATGACAGAAGAGCATCATGGAAGAACATCCTCGCAGCTAAGGAAAACGACGAAGTTGTTGAAGCAGTTGTTTCAGAAGCTGTAAAGGGTGGTGTTATTGCATATCCTATGGGTGCAAGAGTATTTATCCCTGCATCACTCACAGGTCTTGCAAAGGATGAAGAGCTTACCAAGCTTGTTAAGGAGAAGGTTAAGTTCAGAATTATCGACATCGATGAGCAGAAGAAGAGAGTTGTAGGTTCAATCCGTGCCGTTCTCAGAGAAGAGCGCAAGGAAGCTACAGATGCTTTCTGGGCAAACATTGCAGAGGGTCAGGAATTCACAGGTACTGTTAAGTCACTCACAAACTACGGTGCATTCGTAGATCTTGGTGGTGTTGACGGTATGGTACATATCTCCGAGCTTTCATGGAAGAGAATCAAGCATCCTTCAGAAATCGTTAACGTTGGCGATACCGTTAAGGTTTTCGTTAAGGCTCTTGATGCCGAAAAGAGAAAGATTTCTCTTGGCTACAAGAGAATCGAAGACAATCCTTGGGAAATCCTCAAGAGAGATTATCCCGTTGATTCAGTTGTTGACGTTACAGTTGTAGGTCTTACAACCTTCGGTGCTTTCGCTACTGTTATTGACGGTATCGACGGTCTTATCCATATTTCACAGATCGCTGATCGCCACATTGCTTCTCCTAAGGAAGTTCTTCATGTTGGTGATGTTGTTAAGGCTAAGATTACAGAAATCGACTTTGACAAGAAGCGTGTAAGCCTTTCAATCCGCGCTCTTATCGAGCCCGTAGTTGAGGCTGAAGAAGCTGCAGAAGAAGTTGTTGCTGAAGAAGCTGCAGAATAATCAATAAATTCAATGATTTAAAGGTGTCGGAATTTTTATCCGACACCTTTTTTCTATTGACAAATAAGAGTAAAAAGAGTACAATATCAAAAGCGAACAAATGTTCTTTAAGGAGGTTGCACTGTGGAGCGTATTATTATTCACTCAGATATGAATTCCTGCTATGCTTCTATTGAGTGTAGTCTTAATCCTGAACTTAATGGCAAGCCTGTTGCTGTAGGTGGCAGCAAAGAGGACAGACACGGTATAATTCTTGCTAAAAACGAAGAAGCTAAAAAATGTGGAGTGAAAACAGGGGAAGTTATCTGGCAGGCTCAGAGAAAATGTCCCGGGTTGATAATTGTTCCTCCTCATTTCGATGTTTATATGAAGTATTCCCGTCTGGCATCAATGATATATTCCGATTATTCGGATAGAATTGAGCCGATGGGGTTAGATGAGGTGTGGTGTGACCTGAGCGGTTACGCCAAAAACTACGATGAAGCCAGGTCTATGGCCGACGAAATACGTAGCAGGTTTAAAAATGAGTTGGGAATAACTGTTTCTATCGGAATTTCCTTCAATAAAATATTTGCAAAGCTTTGCAGTGATCTTGCTGGACGTGACGAAGTATACACTGCAACACCCGACGATTTTAAGAGTAAGCTCTGGAATCTTCCTGTATCGTCTATGATGGGCATAGGCATAAAAACTGCAGTACGGTTAAAAAATTACTGTATAAATTCCATAGGTGATCTTGCGGCCTGTGATGCAGAGTGGCTCAGAAGCGTTTTTGGTGTCAGCGGAATTGATATGTACCGTAATGCGAACGGACTTGATAAATGTCCTGTAGCAAAATATGGAGAGTTCCCTGAAGTGAAAAGTATAGGTCACGGAATAACCTGTCGGGAAGACCTTACGGATAATGAGCAGGTGTGGAGAGTTTTTCTTTCACTCTCACAAGGAGTAGCAAAAAAGCTGAAGTCTGAAAAAATGATTGCTTCAGGTGTACAGATAAGTATACGGGATAATAAGCTTATCTCAAAGCAGTTTCAGTGTGAGCTTCCGATTGCAACCCGTTCTGCTTTTGAGATTGCTTCGAGTGCCTTTGAGCTTTTCAAAAAGCAGTACTTATGGAAAAGTAATGTAAGAGCACTGACGATACGGGCGATAAACCTCGAAGGGGAAGATACACCTTTGCAGCTTGATCTTTATAATGATTACCGGAAACACGACAGACAGATGAAAATCGAAGATACGGTACTTGAACTCAGGAGTCGTTTCGGAGAAGATGCAATAAAAAATTGTTGTCTTATGCTCGAGGATAAAATTTCGGTAGGAAGTGAAAAAAAGCCAACACCTTTTATGCGGGATTTCGGAAAAAACAAGTGATTACAACTGTAAAGGGGTAGCAGTATGCAGAAAAGAAAAGTGTACGTAGAAGTGATAATCCGTGTTGATGAAGACGGAAACAATCATCCTGAATGTATAATATTCGATAAAGTACAAAAGTATTTTATAGATAAGGTTATTGATGTGCGTCGTGCTTGTGCTACGAAGGTTGGTGGGACGGCTGTAAGATATACGGTGAGAATCGGATCAAAAACAACATATCTTTACGAAGATGAAGGCAAGTGGTTTGTTGAAGCCTCTTGATTTTTTTGGAAAAATAGTGTAGTATTGCAGTAGTTGTGCAAAAACACATAATATTCTACTATATTTTGTGTTTAAAACGAA